>CASFJH010000078.1 GCA_949294845.1 uncultured Bacillota bacterium
AAGCAGCGGGGACACGTCCACTATCGAGCAAAGTCCGGATATTCCCGTCAGCAGCGCCAGGACTATCATAAGCCGCTTGCCGCGGCTGGAAGTCAGCCGGCAAAGCGCTTTGAGCAGCAGTCCTCCGGCAAATCCGGCCGCGATAGCGGCTATGTTATAGACGATCGGCAGAACGACGGTATTCAGCGTTCCTCCGCTCCCGTCCGCAGCGACAGCCGCCGAAACGCTGAAAGCTATGAGGCATACGGCGTCGTCCAGCGCCACGACCTTGAGCAGCGTATCGACAAACTCGCCTTTCGCTTTGAACTGGCGGATAGTCATCATAGTGCTCGCCGGAGCGGTAGCCGTCGCAATGGCGCCCAGCACGAGCGAAATTCTGAAATCGAGTCCGAGCGCAAAATACATCACGACGGTGATGAGCACTCCGGCAAGCAGCGATTCGGTGAGCGTTATTATCACTGCCCTGCCGCTTCCCTTTCTGAGCGATTCCAGCTTGAAGAATCTTCCCACGCCGAACGCTATGAACGCAAGCGCCAGGTCGGAAACGAAACTCATGTGTTCGAGCACGGTCGGACATACCAGCTTAAGCGCGCACGGACCTATCAAAATACCGGTCACTATGTAACCGCTGACTTCGGGCAGCCGCAGCAGCTTCATCAGCCTTGTCGACAGGAACGCCGTCAGCATTATCACCGACAGCGTTATAAGCACGCACGAAGTTTCGTTTAAATTGAGATAAAGACTTTCAAACATTATCCGGCCGCCGTCCTTAAATAATAAAACACGTTGACTTTTCGTCCCGTGTATGATATTATTATATAATGAAATGCGATAATGTCAAATTATGATTTTATTAGTGTCGATAAATTTTCATTATACCGGAGGCGGATATGCTCGACGTCAAACTTACCACTTTTTTAAAAGTCACCGAAACAAAAAACTTTACGCGCGCGGCCGAAGCGCTGGCACTTACCCAGCCTGCCGTAAGCCAGCACATAAAACAGCTTGAATCCGAGCTGGGCGTAAAACTGTTTATACGCGCCGAAAACGGCCTTAAACTGAGCAGAGACGGCGAAATCGTGTATAAATACGCTCAGCGCCTGCACTCGGTATACCAGAATATGCTTCAGGCGCTGGTCGACGAGCGGACCAATACCACCCACCTCACGATAGGCATTACGCACACGGCGGAAAGCAACGCCATTGCAGAAGTTCTGGCCAAATTCAGCGCTGCGCACGGCGGCATGCGCATAACAATGATTACTGATACTATAAATAATCTTTATAGCAAGCTGAAAACTTACGAGCTTGATCTGGCCATTGCGGAAGGGACCGTTCCGGCAAGCGGATTCAATTCGCTGCTGCTCGATACCGACTGTCTGGTTCTGGCTGTCGCCAACAATCACCCGCTCGCAAAAAAGAGCATGGTCACCATCAACGAGCTGAAACACGAAAAGATGATAATACGGCTGCCCGATTCAGGCACGCGGAACCTGTTCGTGTCGCATCTGGAAAGCAACAACATGTCCATCAACGATTTCAACGTGGTGCTCGAAGTCGACAACGTGGCCACGATAAAGGAACTGATACGGCACGGCTTCGGCGTATCGATACTGGCAAAGAGCGTGTGTCTCAACGAGATTCGTAAAGGCAAACTGACGGCGCTTCCGGTAGAGAATCTAAGCATGATGCGCCAGATCAATCTCATATATCACAAGAGCTTCGAAAACGTCGCGCTGCTGAGAGATCTGGTCAAAACCTATAACGACACTATGCAGGTTTACAACAGCGCAACTTAAAAAAACCGTTTACAAAATTTTCGTGAGGATATATAATATAGCCATGACCAAAAACGAAATAATAGATTATGCGCTCGGCCTGCCGGTATCGGCGGCCGACTGCCCGTTTACAGAAGATTTTGAAACGACTGTCCTGCGGCATCGGGATTCCCGCAAATGGTTCGGAATAATCCTGGCGGTACCGCAGACTTTTTTCGGACGGGCGGAACAGGCGCTCAATCTGAAATGTCCGCCCGAGCTGATTCCGCTTCTTGCGGAAAAGTATGCAGGACTCATATTTCCCGCATACCACATGAACAGAAAGCACTGGATAACCGTCAGAATGTGCGCCGATGACGATATAATAAAACAGCTCATAAGCCTTAGCTACGACATCACAGACAATAAAAGGAGACATGAAACCGAATGACGAAAGTATCTCGGCTTAAGTACGAGCGCGCGGACGCCGGCTCTCTGGCGGCGCGGCTCAAAGAGACGGCAGCGGCGGCAAAGAGCGCGCGCGAGCTTGCCGAAACCAGAGAGGAATGTAAGCGCGTCGTTTCGCACTTTGAAACGATGCAGAGCCTCGCCGAAGCGCGGTTTACGCTCAATACGCGCGACCCGTACTATTCGGGCGAAAAAGAATATTACGACGCCCAGGCCCCCGCCGTGCAGAACGCCTACGTCGGGTTTATGCGGGCGTTTCTTGACAATCCCGAGGTTGCAAACGTCGGAGAGTTTGTCAACCCGCTTGCGGTGAAGCAGTACCGTCTGGCGGTCGGATGTATCAGCGAGGAAACCGTTCCCGTCGTGGCGGAAGAGAACAGACTCACGACTGAGTATACAAAGCTCATGGCCGAGACGACTTTTGATTTCGACGGCAAAAGCATGCCTTTGTCCGCTCTCAAAAAATATTTTACCGATCCCGACAGAGCTGTGCGCGCCGCCGCTTACGAGACGGCCGGCCGCACCCTCGCTTCCGTTTCGGGCGAACTGGACGGCATTTACGACAATATGGTCAAAGTGCGCGACAAGGCCGCGCGCATGCTCGGCTTCAGAAACTTCGTAGGCCTGGGCGACAGCCGTATGGGCAGAGTGTCTTACGACAGAAAAATGATAGACTCGTTCCGCGAAAACGTTCTTTCTTCGGTGGTGCCTGCCGTGGCGCGCATAAAGGAGGAGCTTCGCCGCGAGCTAGGTATAGACAAATTCATGCTTTACGACAACGACACCGTTTTCGCTCAAGGCAATCCCGTCCCCGTACTCGACGCCGAGGCGATGTTCCGCGCCGGCAAGGACATGTTCCGCGCCATGGGCGACGTGACGGGCGAATTTTTCGATATGATGCTCGATACCGAAGCGTTTGACGTATTCCCCAGAGAGGGCAAATGGGGCGGCGGCTACTGCACTTCGTTCCCCGAATACAAACAGCCGTTCATTCTGGCCAACTTCAACGGCACGAGCGACGACGTGGACGTCCTAACCCACGAGACCGGTCACGCCCTCGCCGATTACCTCATGTACAAGCTGGGGCACGATACCGAGCTTAAGGTGGGCGGCATGGAAACGGCAGAGACTCACTCGATGAGCATGGAATTTTTCTGCTGGAAGTACATCGACAAATTTTTCGGAGACCGCGGACGGGATTACAGATACATGCATCTGCTCAGCGCGCTCACATTCATTCCTTACGGAACGATAGTTGATCGCTTCCAGCAGCTTTGCTACGAAAATCCCTCACTTACCCCCGTCGAAAGAAACGGGCTGTGGCTCGGGTTGGAAAGCGAATTCCGCCCCTATCTCAGCACGAAGGGCATGCCGTACTTTGAAAAGGGCACCCGCTGGCAGTACCAGATGCACATTTACGAATCGCCGCTTTACTATATAGATTACTGCCTCGCGCAGAGCGTGGCGCTGCAGTTCCTGTTAAAGAGCCGCGAGGATTACGACGCGGCGTTCGGCGCTTATCTCGGGCTTGTGTCAAAAGGCGGAGAACAGGAGTTCCCCGCCCTGGTCGAAAACGCAGGTCTGCGTTCGCCTTTCGAAAAGGGCGCGCTCGCCGATACCGCCGTCAGGTCGGAGGCTCTTCTGCGCAGTCTTTAAAACTCAGCTGAGGCCGTTGAGATAATCGTCGACGGCTTCGGCACAGGCGCGTCCCTCGGCTATCGCCCATACCACGAGCGACTGACCGCGGCGCGCGTCCCCCGCAGCAAATATTTTTTCAGCCGCGCGGTATCGCTGACATTCAACGGTGCCGCGCGCGCTTTTTCCGACTCCGAAAGCGTCAAACACGCTGTCCTCGCAGCCGGTAAAGCCCGCGGCGATAAGCAGCATGTCCGCCTCAATCGTCTTTTCGGTGCCGGCGACAACGCAAGGCCTGCCGCTTTCAAACCGCACCTGCGCCGTCGTAACCGCGCGCAGAACGCCGTCGGAGGCGACGGTGCCGGTGACGGTAGTGCCGAACACGCGCGGATCCTTGCCGAACACCGCGACGCATTCCTCCTGTCCGTAGTCGGTCTTTAAAACGCGCGGCCATTCGGGCCACGGGTTGTCCGCCGCGCGCTTAACCGGCGGCCGCGGCATCATTTCTATCTGCTCCACCGATGCGCAGCCCTGTCTTATACACGTCGCCACGCAGTCGTT
>CASFJH010000079.1 GCA_949294845.1 uncultured Bacillota bacterium
GCTCTTTATAAGTATTCCGCGCTTACTGGCGTTGCCCAGTCCTGCCGCCACGGCGGTAGGAGTAGCCAGCGCCAGCGCGCACGGGCAGAATACCACCAGCATCGTGACCGCTCTTTCCACCGACTCGCTCCAGTTCCTATCGGTAAGCAAAAAGAACGAAAGAAAAAATATTGCAACCGCCAGCACGAGCGCGGCAGGCACTATATATCCCGCCCACCTGTCGGCAAGCTTGGAAATGGGCGCCTTTTTGCCCTCCGCCTCTTCGACCAGCCGGCGCAGCTTGGCGACTGCCATTTCGTCCGCCGTGCGCGTCACCCGCACTTCGAGCGCGCCCTCGCCGTTGAAAGTGCCGCCGAAAACCGCGTCGCCCTCTCTTTTGTCTACCGGCACGCTTTCTCCCGTCATAATCGCCTCGTTAACGGCCGACGCGCCGGATATTATCACGCCGTCAACGCTTATAAGATCGTTGGGCAGAACCGTCACTTCGTCGCCGACTTTGACTTCGGAAAGCGGCTTTTCAATTATGCGCCCGTCCACGCGGTATTTTGCCGTGGCTGGAGTAAGATTTACCAGCCGCTTTATGCCCGATCTCGCTTTGTTTACGGTAAACTGCTCCAACAGCTCGCCCAGCCGCATGAGCCACGCCACTTCTCCTGCGGCGAATATATTGCTGTGTGAATGTGCGTCTCCGGCCAGCTTTCCGCTCCAGACCAGACACTCAAGCGTTATGCACGCGACTATAGACATGGATATGAGCAGATCGGAAGTCAGCCTGCCGTGCAGAATACCCTTCACGCCCGCTATAAATATCGGCGGAGCGCACAGCGCGACCGCTATCCAACCGAAATCCAGGTATCCGCCGTACTTCGTATCGGAAAACGGAGCCGCGAAACTGAGTATAAGGGAGACCAGCCCCACAGCCAGAACGATAATTTCTGCCGGCTTCGTCCGCTCTTCGTCCCTCTCGCCGCCTTTGCCTGATCCGCAGCCGCAGGAAGCCCCGGCACAGCTCTTTTCCTCTGCCGTATCGCAGGAAGGCCCGGCACAGTTCTTTTCCTCTGCCGTATCGCAGGAAGCCTCCGCGCAGTTCTTTTCTTCCTCTTGCAATCCGGAAACGTCCCGCATATTACTCCTCCGAATCACGATCGCCGTCCTCGCAGTTCTCGCCGCGTATGTGCTCTACCGCTGCCTCAAGTATATTGAGGACGTGGTGATCGCACAGTTTATAGTATACCGTCTGTCCGCACTTGCGGCCGGAAACGAGTTTATGAGTCTTAAGCTCCTTTAACTGATGGGAGATTGCCGAAGCGTTCATTCCGATTTTTTCGCTTATCTCCCCAACGCTCTTCTCTCCGTCGGCAATCAGGCACACTATCTTCAGCCGCGTCTCGCTTCCCATTATCTTGTATACGTCGGAAAGCTCCAGAAAATCGTCGTCGTTTAAATTGAACTTGTTCACTGCCGTCCCTCCGTCATTATTATATTCAAATATCTGAATAACTGTTCATATAATAACATATTGAAATACGGCTGTCAAGCGTAATTTCGTATAAAAATGAAAATTTGCCGACTTTGATTGCGGGTAAAATGAAAAAAAGCGGCGTATACTATATTCGGACGGGAAACCGGACAAATAAAAACGAGGTGAAGAAGTCATGAAGGATCTCAAATGCGGACTGAAGAGCTGCGTGCACAACAAGGGCTACTGCTGCTGCGCCAAAGAAATAAGCGTAGACAGCGACACCGACTGCACCACCTACCGCTACGACGAAAACAAAGCCAACGCCAATTTTGAAGCGGGCAACGATTTTATACCGGCCAACTACACGGTTGACACCAAAGTATACTGCTCGGCAAAATGCATTTTCAATAAGGACAACAGATGCATTTCCAACGGCATAACCGTAATGGGAGAAGGCGGCGATCAGGCCACCTGCCTGACTTTTATAAAAGAATGACCGCCCGTTTACGGAGCGTTAAAGCCCCGTTACGCCGCGAACCCCGACAGCCGCAAAAGCTTCGGGGTTCGTTTTCGTTTATATGCTTTTTTTGCGTTTACTCTCTGTCCTCTGTCCGATTAAGCTTAATCTGCCCGCTCTGTCCGATTAACTTACTCCACGCGCGCTGTCCGTATTATCCGCTTAAGCTTACCTGTCCGTCGCCTGCACCGCTTGCTCCCGTCGGATTCAGGGCGGCACGGTCGGTCACATTCTGAACCAGAACGTGGAACCTTTTCCCACTTCCGAATAGATACCGAATTCGGCGTCGTGCGCCTGCAGTATGCTCTTTACGATGGAAAGCCCCAGTCCCGACCCCACAACGTTGCGCCTGGTCATGTTGGAGCGGTAATATTTATCCCAGACGTGCGGGATTTCCTCTTCGGGAATACCCTTGCCCGTGTCGGTGACGGCGAACAGCGCTTTGCCGTTTTTGTCTCTTAAAACGCGCACGGTGACCGTTTTATCCTCGCCGGTATAATTGACGGCGTTTCCGATAAGGTTATAAAGCACCTGCTCTATGCGTCTCGAATCGGCTTTTATTATCACGTTGTCGGCTATCTCGCTTTTGAAAACGTACCCGCCGCGTTCGGCCATAATGCCGAAGCGTTCTATAACTATTCTCGCAAGCGCGCCGAGGTCGACGTCTCTCTTTTCCAGTTCGGCTGTTCCGGCCTGCAGCTTGGAGAGGTTCTGAATATCCTCGACAAGCGAGGCGAGGCGGTCGGCCTCGTCGATAATTACCTGAGCGTGTTCCTCGCACTTGGCCTTGTCGCTGCCCGAGATGTCTCTTATCATTTCGGCGTAAGCTTTGACCATGGTAAGCGGCGTGCGCAGATCGTGCGAAACGTTTGCGAGAAAGTCGCGTCTTAACGCTTCCGTCTTGCCCATTTCGTCCTTGGCGTGGTTGAGCGTTTCGGCAAGCTCGTCTATTTCGGTCATGCCGTTGCCCTCGAACCTGACTTTATAGTCGCCTTTACCTAGGCGCGACGCCACCCGTGAAAAGCGCACTATGGGGCGCGAGAGATGGTTTGCGACGAAATACGTGAGGATTATGCTTAAAAAAAGACATATGACGGTGCATATGAGCAGCTGGTTCATGAGCACCACCACGGTCGCGTCGGACTCGTTTACCGGCGACAGCATGAATGCGTAAACGGTATCCGAATACACGTCGATACGCGAGCCGTATATTATAAACTCGCCGGCGTCGCCCAGCGTTCCGGCATAGCAGACGCTGCCGTCGGAGGTATTGACCATTTCCATAAGACCGCTGTCCAGCCCTTCGGAAAACAGCAGGTCGCGGAAATCACTCTCGCTCTGTTCGGAGCCGGTTACGCCGAAAGCTATGGCGCATTCGATTACGTTGAGAACGTTGTCCGACGCGCGCTGAGCTATAAGCACCGCGCCTCCGTTAGCCGTTGCGTAGTCGTTCGCTATCTGCCTGATATTGACGGGCGCGCCGCTCCTCGAAGAGAGCTGTTCGACCATTTTGTCGCCCGAGCGCTGAACTTCCGAAACCTTCATGTTGCGGAAGCCGGCATTGAAAAAAACTATCTGGGTGGCCCAAAGCATACCCAGAACGATAAAAGAAAGCGCCATAAAACAGAGCCAAGTCTTGAACTTGATACTCTTGTAATCGAACGTCAGTCTTTTAGCTTTTTTCCTCATCAGAGCTCCAGCTTGTACCCCAGTCCGCGGAGAGTTATTATCTTGTCGCGGTAAGGCCCGAGCGAAGCGCGCAGCATTTTGATGTGGGTATCCACAGTTCTGTCGTCACCGAAAAAGTCGTAGCCCCACACGTCGGTAAGCAGCTTTTCCCTCGAAACGGCAATGCCGGCATTCTCTGCGAGATAAAAGAGCAGCTCGTACTCTTTGGGCGTCATCTCCGCCTTTTTGCCGTCGACGTAAACGTTACGGCCGGCGACGTCTATTTCCAGTCCGTCGGACACTATGCGCGACGATTTGGAGCGGCCGCGCTTAAGAATGGCGGAAATACGCGCGAGAACTTCCTTGGGCGAAAACGGCTTGGTGACGTAATCGTCCACGCCCATTTCGAACCCGAAAAGCTTGTCGTACTCTTCCACCCTCGCCGAAAGCATGATGACGGGCACGTCGGACGTCTTTCTTATCTCTTTTACTGCCGAATACCCGTCAAGCTTGGGCATCATAACGTCCATAATTATAAGATCGTACTTGTTGGCCTTGACCTTCGCAACGGCTTCCATTCCGTCAGCCGCCTCGTCTGCGGTATGTCCGTCGAACCTGACGTATTCGCTGAGCACTTCCCTTATCTTCTGCTCGTCGTCGACGATAAGTATATTAGCCATTGGACGCCTCCCGTACTGTTATTTAATTAATTATACTATTAAAATACCCGCCGGTCAAGCGGGTATTTTAAAAACAGGCGCGATTTCACCGGAATTTCACCTGTATCCCTTCCGGCCGGCATTTATCGCTTTTATTCCTCGTCCTCTTCTTCGTTCTTAGGCTCGTTAACTGTAACTCGCACCTCGAGCACGCGCTTAACGTTCGCCTTGGTAACGGTGATGTCGAGGTTTTCGTAGCTGAACCTTTCGCCGGCTTTGGGAATACGCTCGAGCTGCTCGGTCACCCAGCCGCCCACGGAAATCGAATCGAACTCCTCTTTCGGTTCGACGCCCAGCTCCTCGAACATATCCTCGAGATTCTCGCTGCCGCTGACGAGGAACGTGTTGTCGTCCACGCGCTTATAAAGCACTTCGACCTCGTCGTGCTCGTCCCAGATCTCTCCGACCAGCTCCTCCAGAATGTCCTCCAGCGTAACTATGCCTGCCGTGCCGCCGAACTCGTCGACTACGAGCGCCATATGTACTCGCGCTTTCTGGATAAGGCGCAGCACTGCCGAAATCTTCATGTTTTCGGACACGCATACCGCGTTCTGAAGCAGAGGGTGAATATCCGACTTGCCCTGTCTTAAAAGATTGAAAAGATCCTTTTCGTGCAGAACTCCGATTATGGTGTCGATCGTCTCGCGGTAAACGGGCAGACGCGAAAAGCCGTGTTCGGCAAAGACGTCCGCTATCTTGTCTATCGGCTCGTCCTCCGCAACGGCCACAACGTTTACGCGCGGCACCATGATGTCGGAGGCTTCCATGTCCTCGAACTCGATGGCGGAGCGTATAAGCTGAGATTCATGCTCGTCAATACCGCCCTCGGTATGCGCCGTCTCTACCAGCGTAATCAGCTCGTCCTCGGTCACGCCGCCCGATTTTTTTATCTTGAAAATGCGTATGAGCAGTTTCTTCCACCATGAAAACAGCACGTTGAGCGGCATCAGCACCGTCATGAGGAAAGACAGAATGGGGCGCGCGAAAAACGCGAACCCTTCGGGCCGCTCTTTTGCCAGCGTCTTGGGCGTGATTTCTCCGAAAATCAGAGTTACCACGGTCATCACGGCGGTGGATACCGTAGTAGCCACGTCGGCGCTGGTTATTATCCCCATGAACAGCAGCGTACCTATCGACGCTGCCGCGATATTCACAATATTGTTTCCGATAAGCAGCGTCGTAAGCAGCTTATCGTAATTATCGAGAATCCTGAGTACTTTTCTGGCGCGCTTGTCGCCGGCGGCCTCCATGCTTTTCATGCGGATACGGTTGAGACTCGTAAACGCGGTTTCGCTCGCCGAAAAGAATCCGGACAAGAGCATAAGTAACGCCAGCACTAAAATCATCGTCCATTGACTTGGGTCCACGGATCAGCTCCCGAGCCGCGTACAAATATAGTTATCTCCGCGACTCTTTAGGTTATTTATTATACCATACCGGCAACATATTTGCAAGCATTTTCAGCAGAAAAACTCTCCGGCAAGATTCTCCGTCATCATTTTTTCCGCTTTTTCGCGCGGAAAACCGCCGAAAAGCAGCGTTGCTTTTATATATGCCGCAGGCCATGCGATGTTGTCTAAAAACTTTATTTTTCCTTTAAGAGCCGCCTTGCTCGCGTAAACGAGACCGCCCGTGCCGCCGCACAGCCAGACCGAACCGCACCTTTCGGACAGCTCGTACAGCTGCCGCTCCGAGGCCGTTCCCGAATGGGAGCCCATTATCAGCACCGGTCCGCAGCTTACCGGACAGATCATTTCCGGCATGAAACGGTACGCCGCAACGGGCGCAAACACCGGCGGCAGCGGTTTGCCGGCAAGCGGTTTGCCGTATACCGTCCGCCCTCCGTCCGAGGCGTACAGCGAGCCGGCCGGCGCGGAATACTCTCCGTCGAAATCGCGCGCTTCGTTCATGCGCACGCCATAGTAAACGTCCGCCTCGCAGCCGCGTCGGGCATACGCGACGTACACTCCTCCCGCTCCGCTGCCGGCTACGCGCGCCGACGCTTCGAGGTTGGCGTAAGCGTTGGACGACGGGTCTCCCAACGGCTTGTCCGCCGCCGTTATCACCACCGTTTTATCGGTGCCGGCAAGGCAGAACCCGAGCGCCGCGGCCGTGTAAGGCAGCGTGTCCGAGCCGTGGGTTACTATCACGCTGCGGCTCTTCAGTGCGCAGATTATCTTCGCCAGCTTTATATAATGGACAAATCCGGCGTTCTCGCTGAGTATGGTAAAGGGACGTATAAGCTCGTGCCGTCCCAAATACGGCGTAAGATCGCTGGTCGCAGGGCGCAGAACGCCGTCCTCGTCAACGCAGTCGATGGTTCCTCCTGTTGCTATAACCGTCAGATCCATTTAAGCTCCTCCATTGCGTACGCGATTGCCGCCGCATGATCAAACGCCAGATCGCCGCCGCAGACAGAGCGGTCGGGATCTATCTTGCCGTCGCGGCGCGCGCAGTCGACGAACGCGGTAAGCCGTTCAGGCCCGTCAAGCCGCAAAATCACTCTTTCGCCCTCACGCGCTGCCGACGCATGAAACCAGCCTGCGTCACCGGCGTCGTCGCCTGCCGCAGGCGGTATTTGTCCGGTCAGAGCGAGGTACGCCATCGACACGACTCGGGTGCGCGGATCGCGCTCCGGCGCAGACAGCAGCACCAGAGGTCTTACGACCAGACTCAGCCCAGTTTCCTCCTTCAACTCCCTTTCGGCGGCGGCAGAACAGCTTTCTTTCTCGCCCACGAACCCGCCGGGGAGCGCCCAGCAATCGATATACGGATGATTCGCACGCTTTATCAGCAGCAACTGCCTGTCATGCGTAAACACTATCGCGTCGGCCGTAAGCGACGGCCGGGGGTAGTCGCCGGGGCGGTATGCGGCGAGAAATTCTTCCAGCGTTCTTCCCTTATCGTCTCTCTGTCTTTTCATAATCATAACGTCCAGAAAAAGAATACCGCGGCGACGGCGAGAATTATAACGAATATCACGAACAGAAACACGTTGCGTTTAAGCGCGAAGCTGAGTCCGGCGAGCCCCACCACCGTGAGCACGCCTATTTCGCGCCATTTTTCCAGCCATGCGAGATCGCCAGCGTCAGTCAGCAGGCCGAATCTGTCGTTGATGTACGAAAACGCCAGCACGCCCACCATAACGAACGCCAGCACGCCCGTCACTATGTCGATTATCTTGGCGAAGGGTTTTCCGATAAGCATTTGTTTTACCTCCCGATTGTCAAAGCCGTCTGAATACGTCGCAGCTTTTGCCGGGCATTACGCCTTTATACTCTCTCCCGTCGATGAGACTGACGCAATTTTCCAATGGCATTGCAACCGGCTGCTCGCCGATGTTGACCGCCGCCGTAATTTCGCCGCGGCCGAACGCCAGCGCGGTATTTGTCAGGAATATCTTTCGGTAATCGGTGCCGATCAGCCCCGCCTGAGTGCGCTTCAGCTCGGCCAGACGGGAAATGTAGCCGAACAGCCTGCCGTCCGATTTGTCCACGTCGCGCCAGCACGGTCTGAGCGCCGCGTCGCCGTTTCTCTTATCGCCTTCGCACGCGTACTCCGACCCGTAGTAAACGCACGGCGTGCCGGGCATTGCGAACAGTATGGTATACGCCGCATAAACGTCTCTCTTGTCATTCAGTATCGTATATATGCGCGATACGTCGTGATTATCCGTAAAATTGAGCAAGTCCCTGCCGCGGCACAGCGCCCACGGCTCGTTGCCGAAAAGTCTGGTCATCGAATGTTCTATTTCAAACAGATTGCGGCTGTTGAGCGCCGAGTAAATTCCCTTGTAACATTCGTAATCGGTGACGGAATCGATACCGGTCTCGTCGATAAACCGGCCGTAATCGCCGTGTATCATTTCGCCTACGAAATAAAACCCGTCTCCCGCCGCCTGCCTTAGCATCTTTATAAACCATTTGGGAAGCATATACGCGACGTCGAGACGCACGCCGTCTATACCGAACTCGCTTATCCAGAATTTCAGCGCGCCGAGAAGGTGCTCCTGTACGGCCGGATTGTCGAGATTAAGCCTTACCAGTTCAAAATGCCCCTCCCAAGGCTCGTAGTAAAAGCCGTCGCCGTAAGGGGTGTTGCCGTCGCGCACGATGAACCAGTCGCGGTATTCCCTGCCGCCCGAAGCGCGCAGCCTGACAAACGGCCCGAAATTTCTGCCCACATGGTCGAAAACCGAATCGAGAATTACGCTTATTCCCTCTTTGTGAAATGCCGCTACCAGCGCGCGCAGATCGTCGGCCGTTCCCAGCCGCCTGTCTACGGCGAACAGGTCCTCCGTATCGTATCCGTGCGAAGTGCTGCTTAAAACGGGATTGAGAAGCACGGCGTCCGCTCCCAGCCTTTTGATGTCGGGAATTATGTCGGCTATGGCGCCGAGCCGGCTGTGCGCCTCCTCGGACGCCGTTTTCTCCGCGCCGCAGAACCCGAGCGGATATATCTGATAAACTACGCTGAATTTTTTCATACGCAAAGTATAACACATTGTCGGTTCCGTGTCAATTTGGAGGACGAACCTCGCCGCATTTTCATAAAGCCGCCCCCGCCGCGTTGTAATTCACATGTGCGCCGTTTGCCGCGCTGATGCTTTGCGCCGTTACTTCCGCGCCGTTTGCCGCGCTGATACTTCGCACCGTTTACCATGCTGATGCTTCGCGCCGCCGTTTCGGCGGTTTTCCGGCTGCAACGTAACGGGCTATAATATCTGACGGTCGGGAAGGCCTGAAGGCACTTTGACTCTTTTCGCCGATAAAAATCCGGTGATACCGTAAAGATCCACCCAGATTTCCTTGCTGCCCTTTTCCTGCGAGGGGTGAAAGATAAGCTGCAGTCCGATATGAAGATGAGTCGCGCCCGTTTTAAGATCGGTATTTTCGGTGGCCGAATAGCCCGTGCGGCCGAGATACCCTATATGCTGACCGGCCGTCACTCTTGCTCCCTTGTCTATGCCGCGCGCATACGGATTGTCGCGCCTTAAGTGCGCATAATACCAGTACCTCAGTCCGTCGTCCGAACGTATTCCTATCCGCCAGCCGCCGTACCTGTTCCAGCCTATCTCGGTAACGGTGCCGCCCTCCACGGCGACGACCGGAGTGCCTGCCGAACCCATGATGTCGTGTCCCAGATGTCTGCGCTTATAGCCGTAGCTGCGCGAATTGCCGAAATCGTCGTAATGACTGTACCAATATCCTGCAGCAAGAGGGAATCTGCCCTTTATTTCCACCGAGCTGCCGGTTCTGCCCTCTTCTACGCCTACCATAGGCCCGAACACGGCGGCGTAAGCCTCCTTGTGATAAAGATAATATTTATTGTTTCCCGCCGCCTCGTCAACCGTCATTCCCCGGGACAGCTTTTCCGAAAGCGATCTGAAATGAGCCGCGTCCTTTTTGCCGAATCGGTTGCCGTTTTTATAGGCGACGTATGCTATTATGTCCGAAAACGCGACGTCGGCGCCGCGCCCGTGACAGTCGCGGCATAAAGCGAGCGCCGACCTCATCGAGGCGGCGTCTGCGGCGCAGTCAACCCACCTGATATAATTTTCACTTTCCGTCACTGACGTTACCGCCCCGTCGGCGCAGTCAAATCGTCCGATACCGTTTTTCTCTCCCGTTACGGGCGCAGTCATGCATACTGCCAGCAATGCGCATAATAATCTCATCATATAAATTTATTTTGTCTTTTTATGCGCTTTTTTATTTTAAAAACCGGAGCGGCTTTCAGACCGCTCCGGCGGAGCTTATGATAATTCGGATTTCCGACCTCAGTCCTTGTCCTTGGTATAGGCGGTCGTATAGCCCTTGTTGGTCTTAGGCCGCAAATCGTTGGGGAAAGCGGCGTCCAGCTTGAGATCGCGCGTTATCTCCTGCAGCTTGTTGGTAATGAAGTAGCAGTTTTCTATATCGTAAAGCACGACCGCGCCGGACACGCTGTTTATGTATATGTCTCCCACCTTGCATATCTTGTCGAAAAGACCGACTTTGAGGTTTACGGAAATTATATCGGCGTAATACACGTTTTTGAAATCTATGCCTATAACGCCAGAGCGGACTATTATACGCTTGTCAGTGAACGCATACTCCAGATTCTTATGCTGCCGGTTTGCCGTAATTATGTGCGAAATCCAGATCCACACGGGCAGCAGGTGAAACGCAAAAAACACGCACAGCCCGATGATCAGCGGCAAGGGCATTTGCGGCCCCAGACGGCAGAGCATATAAATAAAACCGCCGTCGATCGCCAGCCACAGCAAAGCTATGGGCGTCATAGAGAGTATCTTGAAAAGAATAAAAGCCGACTTTTTAGGCTTGCCTCTCCACAGTATCTGCTCGTCCTGCGAAACGAGCGAATCAATATCGACATATTTTTTGTCATCGTCGCTTCCTCTGAAATAATTTTCGTTAAGTCCGGACATTTTTTCCGCCTCCTGTTCCATTATCCTTTTATTTTATCCGGCTTACGCGCGACTGCCGCCGCACGCGCCGTTTTTAAAACTTTTTTACCGAAAAACGCCGTTAAAATGTAAAATTAGCGCTTAAAAGCAAAAAAAACTATTGATTTATTCATAATTTTATGCTATGCTGATTATATTGAAAATAATATCCTTCAGGGGTTGTAAAATGAACGAAAAACAGCGTATCGCCCTTATGAACGCCTTGCGCGCAACAGGCGTTTTCGTCACTTGCGGAATAAGAAGATCCAACGTTATGACCACGCACTGGGGCTGTATGGGAACACTCTGGAACAGAGACGTGTTCGTGCTTCCCGTCCGCAAGTCCAAGCTGAGCTATGAGATTATAAAGGAAAACGGCTCTTTCGCCATAAGCGTGCCAGTAAAGGATATGCGCAACGAAATAGCGCTGTGCGATCATATTTCGGGACATTTCGTCAACAAGTTCGAGGAGCTCCACCTCCACCCCAAACGCGCGCGCAAAATCGACGCATATGTGCTGGGCGAGTGCGGACTGATCGTCGAATGTCGAGTCGCCGCCGAGACCGAGCTGTCCAAGGACGCCATGCTTCCCGACCTCCACGCCGAAATGTACGACCGCAAGGATTATCACTCGCTGTTTATAGGCGAAGTGGTCGAAACGTACAACCTGCGCTGAACGAACGCGCCGCCGAGAACGCAGTCTCAGCCTAACAGCGCCGCGAGAACGCAACCTCAACCGAACAATCGTTTTACCGCCGTATATATGGCGGTATTTTATTTTGAAATAATGCGCACGGTACGGATAACCGCCGGCACGTCGGGTATGTCGTCGAAACCGTTTTCCGAATGAGTGGATACTTTGGAAAGCGCTATCGCCGTATTGAGGCTCGCCTCGTCGGAAACGCGGCCGAAAGCTGCGTATTCGCCGTCGAGAAAGCGGCAGTCCGCCACGCAAATAAAAAACTGGCTGGAAGCGGAATCCTTTACCGCGGTGCGCGCCATCGAGACGACGCCCGGCTCGTGGGATATGGCGTTGGCTATGCCGTTGGACAGAAACTCGCCCTTTATGGACGCAGTCTTGCGTGCCGGAATCAGTCCTTTATCGTAGCTGAAGCCGCCGCCCTGAACCATAAATCCGGCTATGACCCTGTGAAATACGAGCCCGTCGTAATACCCTTCCTCTGCCAGCTTGACAAAATTGGCCACCGATATGGGCGCGAGCTCGGGATAAAGGTCGAGTCTTATCGTCCTGCCGGCTTCGAACTCGATTTCAGCTTTAATTATCTGCATAAAAGAACCTCCTGTTATATTATAGATTATCCGGCCGAGATTGTCAAGTAATGCGCGTCACGACCGTTTAATATGCGGCGCCGCGCCGTAAAGGCGCTTATAGGCGCGGTAAAAAGTAGTATAGTTGTCAAAGCCCGTCCTGTCGGCCGCCTTTCCGGGGCGTATACCGGCGTCTATCATCAGCCTAGCCTCTTCGAGCTTGCGGTGTCTGGCGTACTCCATCACGCCCTCGCCTATGCATTTCGTAAACGTATGGCATAAATAGTGTCTGTTGACGCCGGCGGCGGCGGCAACGTCGCTCAGCGAAAACTCTTCGGTCAGCCTGTCGTTTATAAAAGCCACCGCGCGGCGCACCGGCTCGGGCATATCCGAAACCGACTGCGCGCCGGCTGTCCTAAGAGGCGAAGCGTGGTTGAGCAGAATCATCAGCTCGCCGGGGTACGCCGAGGCGATGTAATCGAGCTCCGTCCTGTCCAGACGGTCGGCATACGATATGAGTCGGTCGAAAAGCGCGCGTATCTCTTCGTTGACGCGGTATAACAGCGGCCTGTCGCCGCAAGCGGCCGGCGGCGAAAACATCATTACCGTGCGCCTGTAAGGCCCTCCCGAGTCAGACGGGCGTGCGCAATGAAACACGCACGGCGGTATAAGCAGCAGACAGCCGCTTTTAAGGCTGAACCTTTCCCCTGCCACTATGTAGTCCGTCTCCCCCTCCATGAGATAATACGCCTCGTAAAGAAAATGGCAGTGCTTTACATAAGTCCGTCCTGTAGGACGGTCCTCGCCGTAGTGAAAGGAAAAGTCCCTGCTGTGAATTTCTTTTAGTACGCTCATACTCTAAATTATACATAAAAAGCAATAAATGTAAAGTATTTGCGCATAAAAAGGTCTTTTATTGTCTCATAAAAAGATTTATAATAGTATTGAACAAACTAAAACGGAGGATAAAAGAACAATGACCAACATGGAACTTGAAATCATGTCGCAGCCGGCGGCTGTCAGGCACGCCGCCGAGGTAAACGCCGGAGTAATAGCCGGCTTTGCCGAAGCGATAAAGGCGCGCGGCGTAAAGCAGATAGTCGTTGCGGCGCGCGGCAGCAGCGACAACGCCTGCAATTATTTCAAATATCTCTGCGAGATATACGCCGGCATACCGGTATCTTCAGCGGCGCCCAGCGTCATAACCCTGTACGACGGCGCGCTCGATCTGTCGCAGACGGCGGTAATAGGCGTATCGCAGTCGGGCGCCGCCGCGGACGTAATCGCGGTAGTCGAGCGCGCGCGCTCGCAGGGCGGCATTACGGCGGCGATTACCAACAACAAGGACTCCGCTCTGGCTAAAGCCGCCGAATATTCGGTATTCATGGACGTAGGCGAGGAAAAGAGCGTCGCCGCGACCAAGACCTTTACCGCTCAGATGTATATGCTCGCAAAAATCGCCGACGCCCTTTCGGGAGGAAAGATTAAAGACCTGGACAAAGTTCCCGAAGTCATCGACGGCACGATAAACTCCGCCGGGGCGGCGATAAAAGCGGCGGCAGCGCGTCTTAAAGAAGTCAGGAGCTGTTACGTCCTCGCTCGCGGCATCATGTACGCCGCCGCACAGGAAAGCGCGCTCAAAATTCAGGAAACCACTTACACCCATGCGCGCGCTTACGCCGTAAGCGACTTTTATCATGGACCCTTCGCCGTAGTGGACGGCAATACGAGCGTTATCCTGCTGGCGGCCGAGGGAAAAGCGTCGCGCGACAATACCGAAATGCTCGGACGTCTGTCCGCCGCCGGCGCCGACGTCACGCTCATTTCTTCGGACAAGTCGGTTTCGGGAGGAAACGCGCGCGTGGATATTCCCGTTTGCGCCGAAGCGATAGCTCCGTTCGCTTTCGTGACCGCGGCACAGCTGCTCGCGCTTAACGTCAGCCTGTCGCGCGGACTCAACCCCGACGCGCCGCGCGGACTTAAAAAAGTAACCGTAACGAAATAGCCCCTGTATTAATCCGCCGACGGACGCGAAACAAGGAGAATTTTATGAAAACGATAAAAGACAAGCAGCTGCTGGTCGGCGCGGATTTCGCCGGCTTCCCTCTTAAGGAAGCCGTGGTCGCCCACCTTAAAGCGAAGGGCTGGACCATAACCGACGTGGGAGTCAAATCTCCGGACGACAACGATACCGACCTGATGTTCCACCGCATCGGGCTGAGAGTCGGCTCGCTCATCGCCGAAGGCGAGTTCGAGCGCGCTCTCGTGTTCTGCGGAACCGGAATGGGCATACACATAGCCGCTTCCAAATGCCCTCACGTCCATGCCGGAGTGGTGGAAAGCGTTCCGGCGGCGCTGCGCGCCATCACGGGCAACGGAGTAAACGTGCTCGCTATGGGAGCGTTCTACGTCGCGCCGCAGATGGGCTGCGACATCGCAGACGCTTACCTCGGCGCACAGCTCGGAAGCGGATACGAGTGGTGGCATAATTTTTACGAATTCCACAAGCTGGCGATAGACGAGCTGGAGGCCTTCGATTACGAAACCTACAAAAAGAACGGTTTCAAGCTCAGGCATCTGGGCGATTACGACCTCAAGCTGGAGACCAAACCGGAGGACTGACCGCCTTTATCCCGTATAGACGGGCGGCAACGGAGACTTTTCGCATATTTCCGTCAGGTGCCCGTCCATTTAAAAATCCGCGCGTTTTCTACGCGCGGATTTTTTTCACGCGGCAACACCGCCGTGCATATAAATCTGCTCTGCCGTGTGTTATTATTTTTCAGCCGCGCTCTTTACCTGCCCGACGCGGAAATTTGACTCCGCGCGCTTTGTGAAGCTTTTACGCCGCGCCCGAAAATTCGTCATTGTTCAACGTTTATCGGCAAGAAAGCCGTCAAGGTATTCGGCTATGCGCGAGATCGTCGCGGGATCGGCGCCGTCGGGTACGAAACGGCTCGGCGCGACTCCGAAAAATTTCGTCCATACGAACGCACCGGCATATCTTCCGCAGACATTAAGATGGAATCCGTCGCGGCAGAGATCGCCGAAAAGTTCGGTCTCTCTTAAAAACGCAACGGCTTCGCCCGTCCGTATCATTCGGAGATTATGGTCTGTCGCCGCTTTTTCCGACGCCGCAACGATACGTTCGGTCATAAATGCGGTATCGCCGCGGTAACTGTCGTAAAACTCGGGCGACGGCGAGCCTTTAACGTGCGCCCACGTCTGGTGAAAGATTATTTCGGCCGACGGACACGCGGCGCGCACCGCGGCTATAACCTGTCCGAGATACGGCTCATAGGTGTCCTGCATACCCGAAAGCACGCTGCATTGCTGCACGGTCACCGCGTCCCAGCCCTCGCCGAGAACCGAATTTATGCTGACGCGCGTTTCTTTTTCCGGCACGCCGTCCTTCTGAAACTCGTACTCGGCGAGATTGCCGGCAATATTGCGCGCGTGGCGCTCCAGCGAGCAGCCGCCTATGTAAAGATTGCGCGCATACAGTCCGCTCAGCCGGTGCAGATATACGGTGCAGTCCTGCGAAAAGCTGTTGCCTATCGCCAATATCTTAAAATCGCGCTTCATGGGATTACTTAAGTCCTCCCCGGGCGTCGGGCACGGCGGTAAGAAGCGCCTTGCCTTTTACCTGCGCGCGCCGGCCTGCCGGAATAAACCAGCTGTCGCCCTTTGCCGCCGCCATGCCGTCTACAGAGCCGTTGCCAAGGAACAGCACCGAAGTAAAGCTGCCGTCGTACCCGACCGTACCCTCCGCCGACCATGTACGGAAATAATCGCATTGAGCGAGAATACCGTCGGGAAACTGTGCGGGACGGTATTCCGACAGATCGGCGACCTCCAGCGCTTTGTCGATATGCAGCTGTCTGGGCTTGCCGTCCGCGCCGACGCGTCCGTAATCGTAAACGCGGTACGTCAGATTGCTGTTCTGCTGAACCTCCGCTATAAGACAGCCTTTGCCTATCGCGTGCACAGTGCCGGAAGGTATGAAAAAGCAGTCGCCGCTATGCACGGGAAAGAAATTGAGCGCCTCTAAAAGTCTGTTTTCCTCGATAAGACTGCGCAGGCGGCTTTTATCCGTCCTGCGTGAAAATCCCACATAAAGGCCTGCGCTCTCCTGCGCGTCGACGACATACCACATTTCGGTCTTGCCGTACTGCCCTTCGCGGGCAAGCGCGTATTCGTCGCTCGGATGAACCTGCACCGAAAGGTTATCCTTGGCGTCGATGAGCTTTATCAGGACGGGAAACTCGTCGAAGCGAGCGCAGTTAGCGCCCCACATACTGCGCGGAATGACCTCGTTTACAGGCCGTCCGCCCGTTTCGGCCATGCCGTCGCGGTGAAACGAAAGCACCCACGCCTCCGCCACTCTGTCTCCGGGATAGCCGTACTCCGCCAGTCTGTTGCCGCCCCAGATGTAATCCTTTACCGCTCCTCTTATCTTGAATACCATGATTCTCCGCCTCTTTCGGATTTTTTTATATCGCGTTCCTGCCGGCCGTTTACGTCGTGACGTTCTCCGGCCGTCGTCAACGCGTATTTTCATTTAACCGGCGCAGGTTGCGCGCTTTCAGCTGTCTCGGCTGCAGCCGTTCTCTCAGCTCCGCCAGCATCGCTTTGCGCTCGTCCGATATGCGCAGACTGTCGCGCGCCTTGGACACCGTTTTAGCCGTAACCGAAGCGGAATATTCGCCGTCGGAAAGCCGCGCACAGGTCTTATCGTAATGATCGACGAGCGCGGTCGCAAGTCCCCACGCCACCGCCATATCGACATAATATTCGCCCTGCTTCATATCGCGGTACACATCCAGCGCCCTGTCTGTAAGCGGCTCTTCCAGACAGTAGTCCATAATCATCACCGCCAGAAACCGTCTCTCCCACTCGCCGCCGTCTTTAAGCCGCACGAACCTGTCGAAAACGCGCTCGGGCGCCTTTGAAAACGGCTTAAGTGAAGCCGCGAAGCTGTCGCATACCGCCCAGTTGTCGATAAGCGGAAGAAAGCTTTCCGCGCTGTCCTCGTACTCGTTTAACGGCAGCTTGCGCCGCGCGACGGCGAATCCGCGCACCATGACTTTTTCAAAGCTGTCGGGAGTGATAAGCCACGGCTCGGGCGCGCTTGCCGCAAGCCTGCGCAGAACGGGAATTCTCACCCCGAGTATAGGGTAAGCCGTAGGAGTCAGCCTGCGGCTGAATTCGCGGTACTCAGCCTGCGCTGCGGCCGCGAGCGCGGCGTCAAGTTCTCTTTCGGTCATAACGTTTCCTTCCGCTCAGACTATCCTGATACGGTCGGGCGGAATGACCCCGTGCAGCTCGTTTATAAGAGCCGGGGTTATTTCCACGCCGATATTCATGGCGTAAGTCTGATTGTCGTCGGTGTTTTTGACATACGTCTTGTCGCTGCCGGGATAAACTCCGAGTATCGCACTGATTCTGTCGACCAAAGACTCGTCGTCGTTTTTGAACGATATATAGAAGCACATCTTGCGCGAAGGCGCGCTTGCGATTTCCTCTTTCTTCCACGGCTCCACCGAATCTACCCATATCGAACAGCCCATATCGTTTACGCGCAGTCTGCCGCTTACGGTTACGAGCGTGTCCTTTTCCCAATGCTTCTTTATCGCCGCCAGCTTGTACCCGAATACGACGAGATCGACAGTGCCGTAAAGGTCCTCCAGCTTGCCCACGCCCAGCTCTTTGTTCTGCTTGGTGAATTTGCGCCCTGCTTCTATCAGCATACCGCCGACAGTGACCTGCGCTCCGTCCTTTAATCCGCGGTCCTCCGTCTGCTCTTCCTGATCGTCTTTTACTCCGTCGTCCTTGTCGGAGTCGTCCTTGGAGTCGTCCTCCTCCGACCTGAACATCGACGTATTCACCTCGTAGGTCTTAAGCCGCGCCGTGTACTCGTCGAGCGGATGCCCGGTTAGATAAACGCCCGAAACTTCCTTTTCCATGCGAAGCTTTTCCGCAAGCGGATATTCGCGCACGTCGGGATACACGAATTCGTCCCTGACTTCCATACCTGGCGCGTCGAAGAACGAGAACTGCCCGCTCTCCTTAACTTTCCTGTCCGCCGCCGTCCTGTCGAGAACCTGTTCGTAAACCTGCATAAGCTGCGCTCGCGGATGGCCGAAACAGTCGAACGTTCCGGCGTATATGAGACTCTCCAGCATCTTTTTGTTGAGCGTAACGTGCGACATGCGCTGAACGAACTCGTGAAATTCCCTGAAAGGTCCGTTCTTTTCGCGTTCGGCAACGATCTCGCCTATTATGGCGGCGCCCACGTTCTTAATGGCGGCCATGCCTATTCGCACAGCTCCGTCCTCGACGGTAAATTCAGTAAAGCTCTTGTTTATGTTAGGCGGCAGCACCGCGATTCCGCGCTCCTTAAGATAGGAAAGGTAGTTCCGTATTTCGTCTATCTTGGTTATGCGGTTGTTGAGAACTGCGGCTATGAATTCAACCGTATAATAACGTTTGAGATACGCCGTCTGGTAAGAAAGATAAGCATACGCCGCCGCGTGCGATTTGTTGAACGCATACGACGCAAAGCTGATCATGTCGTCGTATATCTTGTTGGCGACGTCCTCGGGAACGCCGCGCTTAATGCATCCGTCGACCGTCACGCCCTTGTTGTCTACCGTGCCGTGAAGGAAAACCTCGCGCTCCTTCTCCATCGCTTCGTGCTTCTTCTTCGCCATCATGCGGCGCACGTTGTCGGCTCGGCCGAGGCTGTAGCCGGCCAGCTCCTGAACGATCTGCATAACCTGTTCCTGATAAACCATTATACCGTATGTGACCTTGAGGATAGGCTCGAGCAGAGGATGCGCGTACTTTATGCTTTCGGGGTGCTTCTTGTTATGCACATATTCGCCTATCTTGTCCATAGGCCCCGGGCGGTAAAGCGAAATTCCGGCTATGACGTCCTCGAGATTGCCCGGTCTCAGGTCGCGCATAAATTTCTTGATGCCTTCGCTTTCGAGCTGGAACACGGCGTGGGTATCGCCTTCGGAAATAAGCTGGAAAACTCCCGGATCGTCGTACTTCATCGAATAGAAATCCAGCTCGATGCCGCGCGTCTTTTTTATGATGTCAACCGCTTTCTTTATGTCGGTAAGCGTGGTCAGCCCGAGAAAATCCATCTTGAGCAGACCGAGTTCTTCGCACTCGATCATATTGAACTGGGTGGTTATATAGCCGTCGCCGTTTTTCGCCATGGGAACGTGGTCGGAAATGGGATCGCGGCATATGATGACTCCGGCGGCGTGCATACCCGTCTGGCGCGGCATACCCTCAATCTCCATCGCCATGTCCATGATGTGACGGAGCATATCGTGGCCGTTGTAAAGGTCTTTCAGCTCCTGTATCGAAACGTCCGTGCCGTCCTTCATCGGCTTGCCGAGAAGGTTTTCGATATGCTTTTTGCCCATCATTGCCGGAAAAAGCTTGGTAATCTTGTTGACCTCGGAAAACGGATGATTATACACGCGCGCAACGTCCTTGACGGCTGCCTTGGCCGCCATGGTGCCGAAAGTCACTATCTGCGAAACGTTATCCTTGCCGTACTTGCGCGTAACGTACTGTATGACTTCCTCGCGCCTGTCCACGCAGAAGTCTATATCGAAGTCGGGATTGGACACGCGCTCGGGATTGAGAAAGCGCTCGAATATGAGCGAATACTGCAGCGGTTCCACCTTGGTTATGCCTATCGCGTAGGCGACTATAGATCCTACGCCGCTGCCGCGCCCCGGTCCTACCGGTATGCCATGCGTCTCCGACCAGTGAATGAAGTCCCACACTATCAGAAAGTAGTCGACGAACCCCAACCGCGAAATTATGCCCAGCTCGTATTCCGCGCGCTCTCTTATCTCGGGTGTTATCTCCCCGTACTTTCGCTCGAGTCCTTCAAAACACATTCTGCGGAGATAGTCGTATGGCTTGCTGCCGTCCTCGGGAACGTAGCTCGGCATAAGCGGTTCCTTGCGGAAAAAGTCGCAGCGGCATTTGGCGGCAACTTCGAGCGTGTTGGTAAGCGCTTCCTCCAGCCCGGGAAACACTTCCTGCATCTGCGCGTAGCTTTTGAGATAAAACTCTTTGGTGGGAAAATATCCGTCGTCGGTTATCCCCTCGCCCTGAACGTCGACCGCGTCGTCGTCGGCAGGCTCCTCGTATACCATTGTATTGCGGAACGATATGCATTGAAGCACCTTCTGCATCGCGGCGTCTTTCTTGCGCAGGTAATGCACGTCGTTGGTAGCGACCAGCTTGACGCCGTTCTCGCGGGCAAGGCGCACCAAGCCGGGCAGAACGGCCTTCTGATCGCGTATATTGTGGTCCTGTATTTCTATATAAAAATCCTCGCCGAACAGTCCGACAAAACGCTTGACCAGTCCGTCCGCCTTGGCGTAGTCGCCGGCAAGCAGCGCCTGCGGTATCGCTCCGGCAAGACAGGCGGAAAGACATATCAGCCCTTCGGTATGAAGCTTAAGAAGCTCGAAGTCGATGCGCGGCTTGTAGTAAAGTCCCTCGGTATATGCGAGCGAAACCATTTTTATCAGGTTTTTGTACCCCGTCTCATTCTTGCACAGCAGTATGAGATGGTTGAATTTGGGCATACGTCCGCCGCCGTCGCCGCGCTGGTGCATATCGTCGCACATATACACTTCGCAGCCGATTATCGGCTTGACCTTGAACTCGCGCCCCTCTTTGAGAAAATCGAATACCTCGGCTTTTTCGTCGGTGAATCTGACCGCGGCCTTAACGAACTCGAACGCGCCGAACATATTGCCGTGGTCGGTTATCGCAACCGCCGGTATGCCCAGCTCGTAGCAAAGCGGAAAAAGCTTGCCGATGCGCGCGGCGCCGTCAAGCAGAGAGTACTCGGTATGCAGATGAAGATGTGCGAAAGGTTCCAATATAGTCTAGCCCCTGTTAAGATAGTCTGCGATATCGTCAAGCGCGCGCTTTTCGTCGTCGCCGTTTGTTATAACCGTAATCCTGCCGCCTTTTCTGAGTCCCGCGGCCACCACGCCCATAAGCGATTTGCCGTTGATCTTTTTTAGTCCCGTTTCGAGAGTAACGTCGCTGTCGTAACGCATGGCTCTCTGCACCAGTCCGGCGGCTTTCTCCGCGTCCAGCTTTTCGCCGCCGAAAACGACCTCTTTGAATATCATTATTTCCTCCCGCCGCAAGCGCGGCTTTATCTTTTGTTCTTTGTTCGCGCTACTCGTCTTTGCCGAGCTCTACCAGCTTTTTAAGCCGGTATTTCACGCTGCCCTTGCTCACGCCCAGTCTTGAAGCCATATCGTCGTAAGTGTAAAACTCCGATTCCAGCCGTATGAGCGCGGTCTCCTTAAGCCGCGGTTCTAGCGAATCCAGCCCGTCGCGTGCGGCTATGCGTCTGACCGCTTCTATCTGCCGCATACTCGCAGAAACCGTTTTACCTATGTTGGCTACTTCTATGTTGTTTACGCGGTTTAGATCGGCGCGCACTTCGCTAAGCGCCGAGTCCGAGCTGAACTGCAGCATGGCTTTATGCGCGCCCATTATCACCAGACAGTCGCCTATCGACTGCGTGCGCTTTACGCATACTTCGTACTTATCCTTGTGCTCTGAAATGAACGAAGCGACTCCCACCTTTCCCAGCACCGACGACAGATCCTCCGCAAGCTCGGGATAATTTACCGAAAACCTGAGGCGGTTGTTGCCGGGCGCCACCGTTATGCTGCCCGAACCGAGATAAGCGCCCTTGACGAACGCCGCCCGACAGCAGTCGTCCATAACGAGATGCCTGTCCGCGCCGCGCTCTATCCTTATGAGCCCTTCGTCCGACGCGCTGAGTATGCCAAGCTCAGCCAGCAGCTTCATGACGTCGCCCCTTATGCCGCTTTCGTCGGCGTGCATTCCGAACATGGCGTAAAGCGGTTCGTCCAGCTTGCCGCTAAGTCCGTGACGCTGAAAAGTCAGTTTCCGCTCCCCGCCCGTTATTTCGAGAGTGGCGGCGGTATGTATGGCTGCCGAGAGAAATGCCAGTCTGCAGCAGTCGTTTTCGGGCGGCGTGATTTCTTCGAACACCGCGCGCGTATAGTCTTTCATACTTTGCTCAACCGGCTGCGGAAATCGGGCAGCCGCTCCCAGTTCGCTATGCGCCCGCGCGGTATGCCGACCCTGTTTATGATCTCCTCCGCCTTGTCGAACACGCCTATTTTGTCGGGCGAATGGGCGTCCGAGTCGACTATGAACATGGCGTCGGTCTTAAGCACCGCTTCCAGCTCGGCGTCGGTCATAGACGCTTGTCCGCCGTGCATATTCTTACAGTTGAGCTCGATATACGTCCCGTAAGCCGCGGCGGCCTGCGCAACGGCCGGCGCGTCCACTCTGCAGCCGTGGTTTATATGCGAAATAATGTCTATATCGTACTTTTCCAGCGCTTTTATATATGCGTCGGTGTTGCGCGCGGTCTGCTTTGCGCTGCTTTTGCCGAAAGAGTTGAGAAAAAAATTGGGCGCGTAAAGCCGGAAAATATCGTGCGGCCGGCGCGGAAAAACGAGCTTGTGATAGCCGCATACGAGTATATCGAGATATCGCATATCCGAAGGCTCGATGTCTATATAGCCTTCGGTGGAATTGAAATTGGTTTCCAGCCCGAGCAGAATATCTATCTGGGGATACGCCGCGCGCGCCGCCGCCACGTCGTCCATGATATGCGGCCAGTCGCTCCGCCTTACGTTGTATGTGAGGTGGCGGAATCCGTGATCGGTTATCGCGATCTGCTTAAGTCCGGCCGAAACCGCGGCGCGGACGTTGTCTGAGACCGTACCTTTACCGTGGCTGTAAACCGTATGCGTATGATAATCGCCTAAAAACAATCAGAACTCTCCGATATAAACAATTTCCTCTTCCAGCTCCACGCCGAACGCGTCGTATACGCGCGCTTTCATCAGGCGTATCAGCGAAACCGCGTCGTCGGAAGAAGCCGTTCCGTCATTGATAATGAAATTGGCGTGCAGTTCGCTCACCGACGCGCCGCCCACTTTCGCGCCTTTGAGTCCGGCGCGGTCGAGATACCAGCCTGCCGGTCTGTCCGCCGCCTTGAAGGTGGAGCCGGCCGTCATGCCGCGCGGCTGAGTTGCGCGCCTGAACGCGGAATACTTGCCGACAGTGGCGTATATACCTTCGCGGTCGCCGGTTTTCACTCTGAAGCACGCGCCGGTAACCACGCCGGCAATAGCGCTGCTTCTCTCTCCGAAGCCGCATTGCGACGGCTCGAGCCGTTTAAGCCGGCCGTCGTTGACCTGACAGTAAACGATAGACTCGCCCGTCGAAACTCCGAAAGCTCCGGCGTTGCCTTTTACCGCGCCGCCCACGCTGCCGGGAATGCCCGACGCCCATTCCAGCCCCGTAAGACCGAGACCGGCCGCAAACGCCGCGACTGAAGCGATAGGCTCTCCCGAGCCGGCGTATAATCCGTCGCCCGTAAGCTTTATGCCGCGCACCGCCGGCATGAGCGCCGTTTTCAGTCCGGCGTCAGACGCGAGCACGTTCGTTCCGCGCCCGACGACCGTATCCGCCGGTTCCGCCTCCTCCGGCTTCTCGGCGACCGTAAGCGTTTCGATCCTGCCGCCGATGCCGAGCGACGTCAGCTTTTTTAAGTCCGCGCCGTATATCCGGTACATTACTTATTCTACTCCAATTCAGTTTTTTTTTCAAGTCTTTTACGGCATATTGAAAAAAAACCGCCGCCTTCTATTATATTCGCGCGCGGCGTGCTCAGTTACCCGATTATACTGTTATTTTGCGTTATTGCCGCCGTAAACGCGCCCGAAACGCCTTCGGGAGCGGCGTACCGTTGCGCCTTAACGCGACAGGAGACTGCGGCGCGGCTTCAGTACGAGCCTTTTATAAGCGGACTTCCCACCACGAGACTGCCGTCGTCTCTTACCGCGATCATTACGTTCACGCGGCCGTACTTAAGCGTTTCGCAGGCTGAAATATAAGGCGAAAAAGCGTAAACCACTACCATATCGTCCACAGCTTCGCGCGCGATCTCTTTTGCGCCGAGAAGTCCGAGCACCTCGTCGCAGTCTCCGTACATATCCGCACGCACATATTTTCCGCGAGTGGAAGGCACTCTGTCGCCGTCGCCGTATACGGTCGGCGTCCCGTCGGCATAAACCGTCAGAGAATCGTAATCGAGCGCGCGGAAAGTATCGCCCAAAGTGATCCCGACCAGCAGAAGGCACAGCCCTATAAACAGCGGAAAATAACGTTTCATACTTTCCGATTATTGACTTTTTTAATAAATGTAAACATAGCGGCTTGCTTTTTTGCGCGCAAAGCTTTATACTTTTATAGGTTTTATTTAAGGACGGAATTTTTTACTCACCGAGGGATCGCATGGCATACGGTTTTTTATTGGATCTGGCGCTTATTCTTCTCAGCACTAAGCTGATGGGACTGCTTTTCCGCCGCATCGGACTGCCGCAGGTGGTAGGTGCGCTCGTGGCCGGCCTGCTTATAGGCCCGGCGGTATGGGGGCCGATGACCGGCGGAAAATTCGTGCCGGTTACCGGCAGCGCCACTCTCGACGTGCTGGCAGAGCTGGGCGTAATCATGATAATGTTCTCGGCCGGTCTCGAGACCGATCTCAAAGAACTCAAAAAGAACGGCCTTAAAGCGGGCCTTATCGCTCTCGCCGGCGTTGCCGTCCCTCTCGGACTGGGCTTTCTTATCGCCATGCCCTTCTTCGGCACGGCAAGCCGCGACCAGATACTCTCATGCGTGTTCGTAGGCGTTATCATTACGGCCACAAGCGTGTCGATAACCGTCGAAACGCTTAAAGAGCTGGGCAGGCTCAACGGCGCCGTAGGCACGACCATACTTTCCGCGGCAATAATAGACGACGTTATAGGCATAGTTATCCTTACCATAGTTACCGGCATGAAAAATCCTGCCGCGGATACGGAAATTTATATGGTTTTCGTAAACACCGTGCTGTTCTTCATCGCCGCCATAGCGGTGGGCATAGGACTCAATTTCCTTTTCCGCTATCTCGAAAAACGCTGGCCGCATAAGCGCCGCGTGCCCATTTTCGGACTGGTGATATGCCTTGTGTACGCATACTGCGCCGAAAAAATATTCGGCATCGCCGATATTACGGGAGCTTATCTCGCCGGCATAGTTCTTTCCAACACCAAAGAAACGGGATACATAGACCGCAAGATAGACGTAAGCTCTTATATGCTGTTCTCCCCCATCTTCTTTGCCGGCATAGGCATAGACACCTCTTTCGAAGGGTTTTCGACGGATATACTGTGGTTTGCGCTGCTGTTCGTGGCTGCCGGCATCGCCGGTAAGATAATAGGCTGCGGCGGCGCCGCCAAACTGTGCGGCTTCTCCTGCCGCGACTCGCTGAAAATAGGCGCGGGAATGATCGCGCGCGGCGAGGTGGCGCTGGTAGTCACCCAGAAAGGTCTTTCGGAGGGCATTATCGACTCCCGATACCTGACCGCCACCGTTCTGCTCGTGATCGTAACGAGCTTCCTTACTCCCGTTCTGCTTAAACTGCTCTTCGGCTCCTCCTCGCGGTCAGCCGACAGCGGAGCCGGCGGAAACGCCTCGGACGACCGCCCGTCGCCCGACGGCTCGGCCGAATCCCCGCAGCTGCAGCCCGAATCGCTGCCCGACTCGCAGCCGCAGTCCGCGCCCGTAACGCAAGACGTTTCCGCGCCCGATGCGCCTTAAGCCCTCGGATTTCCGCGTCGAACTGCATTAAAGTCTCGTATTCGCCCGATATGCCGCGTATTTACCGTTTAAAATCGGTTTGCGGCCGCTTATGATCCCGACCGCCTCGTTTGCCGTCTGCGGTTCGGGCGGCGTATAAATTTTTGCGTTTAAGTCAATAATCTCTCCCGTATCAATTGTGGGAGAGATTATTTATGGGAGTTACTTTTTGTCTCGGTAATATCGGCGTCAAAAGACGCTCTTTCAAAAAGACGGCTGAAGGCGAAATGTGCGTGGACAACGACGACGTTCTGCTCAGCTTCAGGCTGGGCGGCAAACTGTACTGCGCCGTCGGCTCGCTGCCTTTTGCCGACATGAGCGTAAGGGAATATATGGCGTACTCGCGCTCGCTCAGGCTGTCCAAACCTCTTTGCGACTCGGAAATACGTTTTCTGCTGCGTTCGGTGGGATTCAGGCGCAGACTGTATACGCGGGTGGGCGCGCTGTCCAGAGTGGAATACCGGCATCTGTGTCTTGCCGCTCAGATGGAAATAGACGTAAAAACAGTCAAAATCAATTTCGACGGTCTGCCCTATTCGCACCGTAACCGCAGGCAGATGCTGAAGCTGCTCAAAAATCTCGAGCCTCGTTACGAAACGCTTGTCGCAGTGACCGACACGCGCTTTATACCGCCCTTCGCGCAGACGGTATGCTATTCGGAACAAGGCGTGACGCAGATAAGCCGCAGAAAACAGCTGTCCCGACCGGCGCGGAAAAACCGGCTGATCAGAAAATTCCGCGGCGTTCTGCCGTTGAACGGTCTTAAGATTAAAAAGCTGCTCGTTCTTACCCCCGATCCGGTCTGATCAGCCGATCTGCACAGCCGCATAAACGGCATTCCTCTTTTAATCAGTCGATCCACAGCACCCGACCGGTAAATACAAGGCATAAAAGGTCGAACAGCCACATAAACGGCAATCCGATTATAATCAGAAGTACGCCGATAATCACGCCTATGCCGTTGCCGTGCGCCGCGCTGCGGCATATGCGGTATATAATCCAGATAATGCTGAGCACGGGTATGCAGAACAGATATTTGACAATTGTGGGCAGTCCGTCCACCGCGTCTACAAATTCCTGCATATTGCTTTTCCTCCTGCGATAATATGCTATATGAAATTTTTCAGCTCGGCGTGCCACGGCTCCGCGCAAAAAGCCGTATTAGCCGGACTGGTCGAAGGGAGAGCGACCGAAATATCCGTAAGCGACTGAAAGTTTTCGGCGAAAAGCTTTGCGGCGGTCCGTCCGTTAAGCAGAATTCTTTCTATGCGGCAATTCCGCGTAAGAAAATAAATATCGGACGTCTTAACGCTCGAAATGCTGCTGTCTGCAGATCCCTTTATTTCGCACTCGTCCACTACGTCCCAAAGCGCTATGCGACACTCCGTCAGCAGGCGCTTTTTCTCTTCCGTATCCGTCGGAACGGGCAGTCCGGCCGCGTCGGCGACCGTTTTCCAGAAACGGTTGCGCGGATTGCCGTAATAAAAATTTTCCCGTCTCGACATCACGCTGGGGAAGCTCCCCAATACAAGCACTCTGCTGTCGGAGCGAAAGAACGGTTCAAGTCCCCGGCAGCGCATCAGACGTACCTCTCCACGTCCTGCCGGCTGGGCAGCGCGTCGATTGCACCTCTTGCGGTAGCGGTAAGAGCGCCGCAGACGTTAGCGTATCTGAACGACCGCCGCAGCAGTCCGTCGGTATACCTCGTCTCTTTGCCGAGCGCGGTCAGCAGTCCTGCCATGAAAGCGTCGCCCGCGCCTGTCGTGTCCGCTATTCTGACGTCGATGGAAGGAACGGTTTCAAAACCGCCGTCAAGACAAAAGGCGCTGCCCTTCGCTCCCATCGTAAGCGCAAGCAGTCTGCCGCGGGACAGCCGTCGGGCAACCTCCTCCGGTTTGCCGAACATGGCGGCTTCCTCCTCGCTCAGCTTGACTATATCGGCGCGGTGCATATACGGCAATACGTCCTCCGCCGCAAACAGCCCCTCGCGGTAATTCATATCGAACGACGACCGTTTGCCTGCGCGCTCAGCGGCAGCAAACAGCCTGTCGGCATACTCTCTGCCGCGCTTTAGCGAAAGCATGAGCGAGCCGACGTGCAGAATATCCGCTTTTGCCGCCAGCCCGTCGGGATCGGCGTCCACATAAGCGTCCGCGGTATTCTTGCGGTAGAACGAAAACGATCTCTCCCCCTTCTCCGACAGCTCCACAAACGCGAGCGTGGTATTCCTGTCCGCATCGCATACTATGTCGAGATAACCGATGCCGCGCTCTTCCGCGTACTCTTTCAGCCAGCGCCCGACGGCGTCGTCGCCCGTTCTGCCGGCAAAACCGGCCTCGCCGCCCAACCGCGCCACGCCGCACGCCACGTTAAAAGGCGCGCCGCCTGCGCGGCGCTCGTAACAGACGACTCCGTTGTTTTGAGCGATCATATCGGCAAGAATCTCGCCTACGCAAACTATCATATAATGCTCCTTTTTTATGCTTCCGCCCGGACGTCAAGCGTTTAAAACTTACACGCTGCCGCCTTACCGAATATACGCGCAGACCGGATTTTAACAAAGCCGGCGCGCGGATATATTATATCGGACTCGATACTGAAAAGAAATTCCGAAGCCGACGGCGCTGATTTTTACGCGCGTTCGGGTGAGTCGGCGCCTTGATGGCAAAGCTGAGGCAACCCGTTATTGCGTCGGATTTTTAAGCGCGCGTTCGGGCGAGCCGGCGCCAGCGACATTCGATGCCGCTTGACGAAAGATACTTTTCGATAATCTCGTTGAGCGCGCACGCTTTGTCGACCGCCGCCACTATCCACGCCTCGCGCGACAGCGGCGGCAGAAAGGTAAGCGGCCACATATGCCTTAGGATGATGCCCTTTTCCGTAGCCGTAAGATCATATTTTGCCGAAGCGCGTCTTAACGCGCGCCGCGGGTGAAGGAATCCGTGCAGACGGTGGCCTCCGCCCTTTTCGTGCCAGTCGTACCCGAAATAGTCGTGCAGCAAGGCTCCGCGCACCAGTTCTTTAAGCCGCACAGGACGGCGCAGCTTAGCGCCTACGCAAAACGCCGCGAAAGCTACCTGAATGCTGTGGTCGTAAACGCTCGTGCACCCATGCTGCACCCAATTGCGACTCGCCGCAAAATCGGGATCGGCAAGAATCTCTGCCGCATACGAGAAAAATTCCTCGGCGAGTGCGTCATCCGGCATATACTTGCGCTTGAGCGCGCGCATACTGCCGTCTATTAATCCGCCCAAAGCTGAAAATCTGTTGCCGCCGTAAAAAAGCGGCGTTAAGTCGATAAGATTATCCATCAGCGTTATTATATCACACCGTTTTAAAATAGGCAATAAACTTTCAGCAACTGGTCGATTTTATGCGCGGGCTGCATAACCGATATATATTCGCGATCCGCCGCGTGTGTTACAAGAATTCCCTATGAGTTTTCCTTGCCGTCGGCGCGGAAAATGTTGTAAAATAACAGTCGAAGTCGGAAACAGACGAAACCATATGAGGAGTGTTCAATGAGCGCTGACGATACATACGTCCCGGACGACGGCGTCGTAATGCCGTCTATCCCGCCGCACATCCGCGGCACAGTAAACGATTTTGTGCGCAGAGGCGGAGTTTACTCAATGCTGGCGCCGTTCATGCCGGGCAAAACGTGCGGACTTTTTCTCTACTGCGCGGCGGTCGAGGCTCTGCTTGCCTCCGACAGCCGGCCGGGAATACGCAAGCTGTATTCCGTCGTGGGAAAAGTGTTCGGCAAAACGCCCGAAGCGGCGCGGAGATGTATGTCTTACGTCAAACCGTTTATTGCTTACGAAGAATGTAACGCCGCGCTTTTCAAAAGCGGGCTGTCGCGCAAAGCCTTTTCCTATGTGACGGTACCCGAGCTGATCTCCGCCGCCGCGGCCGCCGCAATCGAAAAGATATGCTCTGCGGCCGTATGCGAACAGGCGGACGGCACGGAGAGCGCCTTGCCTTGCGGTGACACGGTACGGAGGGGACAGGCGGTATGAAAAAGGAGCAATGCGAAGGCGCGCGCTTCCGCCGCGCCCAACCGGCCGCCGCGGACACTCTTGCCGAAAGGCTGACGGCGCGTTACCGCAGAGTATTTTCAAGAGCCGCCGCAATAGCCCGTTCGCAGGCGCTCGAACGGATATTCGACGAACTCGGCTTTCAGCGCAGTCTGGGAGGATACAAAACTCTGCTTTACGCGGTGCGGCTTTACTGCTCCGCCGATCCGCGCTCGCTTAGCGACACAAGCTTCAAACAGATTATCGAGGCGTGCGCCGAAGAATTCGACGGCGCGCCGCGGTGGATAGAAAAACAGATGCGGCTGGTCATCTTAAAAGCGTATAAAACCGGCTCGATACTTAACTTCGACAAATACGCCGTAGCCAATCCCGTCGACTTAAGGTATCCGATGACGGCGGCGGAATTCGCAGCCGAGCTGCGCAGCCGATTTATACTCGAAGCGATGAAGGAAGAAACGGAATTCTGATTCAGAATATCCCCTCGGCTCTGCGGTAAGCGCCCGGGCGCATACCCGTTTTTCTGAGGAACAGCGCCGAAAAATAATGCTCGTCCGATACGCATACCCTCGCGGCGATGTCGCTTACCGTCATGCGCGAGTTTTTCAGCAGTAATTTTGCCGCTTCTATCTTCTGATCGAGCAGAAACTCGTACGGCGTTATTCCGTAATCGCGCTTGAAAACCCGTATCATATTGGATTTGGACATGTGCACTTCGTCGGCAATGTCGTCAAGAGTGCATTTTTCGTATACTGCCGACGCGAGCGCCTCCCTTATGCCGGAGGCGTCTTTACCGCCGCCGTGGCGGGCGGCGACTGCGGCGCTTGCGATCACGCGGTGAATACAGTCCGCCACAGTGAAGCATATCTCGCCGAAAGGCCGCCCCGACCGCGACAGCGACAGCGCGGTCTCAAACAGCGCGTGCGTGTCGGCGCGGTATACGCCTGTGCGCACTCCGTAAGCTCTGAAAAACTCGGCTATGTAATCGCAACGGAAGTTGATCCAGAATTTTTTCCACGGATTGACGGGATCGGCGTAATACTCGTGCCGCTCTCCCGCGCACAGTATGTATGTGTCCCCCGCCGTCGCATGCACTTTCTCCCCGCCTATGACAAGCACGCCCTCGCCCGCCGCGACGTACTCCACAACGTTTATATCGGCTTCGGGCCCGCGGGAAATCCGATAATCGGCAAAAGGATATGTAACGCCTATGACGACGCTTCTGAGCGGCAGTCCGCTTTCGTCGCGGAATGCCCGCGCTTCCTCGCGCTGCTGATTGGGTTTTAATACTTCGGAATTCTGCATTTTGATAATATCTCACACTTTTTTGGCGATAAAACAGATTGATAAAGCTAATATATTGTATTATAATACAAGCATAGCGCTGAAATCAAGCATTATGCGCGCTTAAATATCAAATCGAGAGGATCAAAATTTTATGAACAGACAGATTCCGCGTCCCGAGCATCCGCGTCCCGCGTTCATGCGCGACAGCTGGCTCAACCTTAACGGCGAATGGGAATTTTTCAACGACCTGAGCGCGTCGGGCGTCGACCGCAGACTGTACGAGGCCGACCGCTTCGACGGCAAAATAACCGTGCCGTTCTGTCCCGAAAGCAAACTTTCCGGCGTAGGCTTCACCGACTTTATGCCGTCGGTATGGTACGCGCGCAATATCGACGTCGACGAGAAGGTGTTAAAAGGCCGCGTTCTGCTCCATTTCGGCGCGTGCGATTACATAACTACCGTTTATGTTAACGGTGTAGCGGCAGGCTCGCATACGGGCGGTTACACTTCGTTTGTTTTCGATATTACCGACAGGCTGAAAGCGGGCTCTAACCGTCTGGTCGTCCACGCGAGCGACGAGCTGCGCAGCTCCAGACAGCCGTGCGGCAAACAGAGCCGCCTTTACTATTCGCACAACTGCGACTATACGCGCACGACCGGCATATGGCAGACGGTATGGCTGGAGTTCGTATCCGCAAACTATATTGAGAAAGTACGCATCAACGCCAACGATACCGCCGGAAAAGTGCGCGTGGAGGCATATCTCAACGCATATCTGAAAGACGCCGTTCTGCGCGCGGAAGTCACTTACCGCGGCGCCAAAGCTTTCGAGGGAGAGTTCCCTGTCCAGGGCGTGCGCAACGACATATGCTTTGCTGTCTCGCCCGTCATGCTGTGGAACGTAGGCGAGCCCAATCTATACGACGTTAAATTCACTCTGCTGGTAAAAGGCGCTCCCGTCGATTCGGTAAACAGCTATTTCGGCATACGCCGCATCGACATAGACGGCAAAAAGGTGCGCATCAACGGCAAGTCCGTTTTTCAGCGACTGGTGCTCGATCAGGGCTTCTATCCCGACGGCATATATACGGCTCCCGACGACGCCGCCCTCAAACGCGACATCGAGCTGTCCATGGCTTTGGGCTTCAACGGCGCGCGTCTGCACCAGAAAGTATTCGAAGAGCGTTACCTTTACCACGCCGACAAGCTCGGCTACATTGTGTGGGGCGAGTTCGCAAGCTGGGGCATCGACATATTTGACCCCTATACCCTGCACACCATGCTCCCCCAGTGGCTTGAAAGCATGGACCGCGACTACAACCGTCCGTGCATAATCGGCTGGTGCCCGCACAACGAAACGTGGGACTGCGCCGGCAAGCAGCAGCTTGACACCAATATTTCGCTCCTGTATCAGGCAACCAAAGCCGCCGATCCCACCCGCCCCGTTATCGACACCTCCGGCAACTACCATACGGCCGACACCGATATTTACGACGTGCACGACTATGTGCAGGAGCCGGACGAGTTCCGTAAAAGATACCTCGGCGAAGAAAAGTTCGAAAAGTGGCCCACGCGCCAGCACTATGACGGAAAGAGTCCGTTCTTCATGAGCGAATACGGCGGCATCAAGTGGCAGGAATCGGCTTCCGTCGAAAGCAAAACCCAGTCGTGGGGATACGGCAACACGCCCAAAAGCAGAGACGAATACTGCTCGCGCTTCTGCGGCCTGGCCGAAGCGCTGCTCGACTCGGAAACCGTCATGGGACTTTGCTATACCCAGCTTACCGACGTCGAACAGGAGCAGAACGGCCTGTACTTCTACGACCGCTCGCCCAAGTTCACCGACAGCGAGTACGCGCGTCTGCGCGCTTCGCTGACGAAAAAAGCGGCCATAGAAGACTGACCGCCTGCGCCCGTAAGCCCGGGCGTCCGCCCGAATTACCGGGCAGAAATAACTCTATTAAACAATATGCCGGTCCGCCGGCTAAAGATTCAAAGATTCGCCGGTTCGCCGGCCGCTGTCCCGTCTTTTTTCAAGGCGGGATAGTTTTTAGGTTTGCCGAAAAGATTGTAAAAGAAAACCGACAGATTGAAAATAATCATGCCGACCGAAGCGAGCGCGGTAATGGCGTTGTAACTGGAATTCGCGACCATCATCGTCACCGCAATGAGCACGAGCGAATACACCCGTACCGACGAACGTATTATCTTGAGCTTTCTCAGCCGCTGGTTCATAGTGCCGCGGCGGTACATGAGATACTCGTATATATACAGCGCCGAGGTAAGCGCAAAGCCTGCCGCAAGACAGCCTATAACGGCGTATCCCGGTCCGCCGAGACGGAAAAAGCCTATCGACACATATGCGACGTAGCATCCATAGATTGCAAGATAAAAGATTCTGCCTAGAAAAAATCCGGCTTTTGCGCGGCGGTATATCCTGCGGTAATCGGTGTCGTCTCCCGTTATATTGTCCACGACGGTTAAAAAAGAACGGTTGCCGCTTCCTCGGGCAAGGCTTTTGGCCTTATCGGCCTCGCGGAAGCTGCGGATACGATACGACTCGCCGCCTTTTACACGCATACTTATGCCGCCCAGCAGACAGAAGCAGAACACACCGCCCTCATACGAGCCCGTCTGCACCATCAGCTCCTTAAAATGCAGCGCCGGCGTGTTTAAAAACGCCACCGACAGCCCGTAAACGGTAACGTTAAGCAGCGTTATCACCAGCGTGGCGGCAATAAAGGAAGTTGCCGTAACCATCAGACAGGACGCCTTTTTGCCGCGTTTTTCCTTGAATGCCACCGTTACCGACAGCACCGCCGAAAACACCGCCATCGCTATAAAAAACCCTCCTATCGCCGGAGTGAAAGACATTACGAATATATCGTCCGCGTCGGGCCGGACGACGTTATCGAGAAGGTACATTACCGAATAAAGGCACATTCCGCCCTCTACCGCCGGCGGAATGTATATCCTGAACAGCTTTTGCGCGGCTAGCGGCAGCGTTATCAGCACGAACGCGAAGATCACGAAAACCGAATAGCCTATCAGTGCGAGCGGCGTCATGGCGCTTTTAAACACATACGACGCGACGAACGCTCCTAGCATGAGCAAAAGCGCGCATACGCTTAATATATAAAGTATGCCGGTGGAATTTTTGCCGAATATTTTTTCCAGTATGCCGATTTTTTTCTGTTCGGCGCCGTCAATCTTCTCCGTGCTCATGCCCTTTGCCCTTTCGCCGCGTACGCAACCGTCCGCAAAAAACTTTACCGAAACTCCGGCGCTCAGACCGTATCAGACGCCCGACGCGCGCAGCCGCTCCTCGTAAAGGAGTCTGTCTCTGTCCAGCCATACGTCGAATATAACTTTCAGCCGCGCTCCCGTCTCCTTAAGCGTCTTTTCTACCGTGTCGGTTGCGATTCTGCACGCCTCCGCCGCGTCGAACCCGTATGCGCCTGTGGATATGCAGCAGAACGCTATGCTAGAAAGCTCTCTTTTTACGGCTTCTTCCATGCACGACCGGTAACAGCTTTCAAGCTCCGTCCGGCACCTGTCGTTGACGTGTCCGCCGTATGCCACCGGCCCCACCGTATGAAAAACATACTTCGCCGGCAGATTGTACCCGTCGGTGACTTCAACGCAGCCGTTCGGCTCGCGCCCTCCGCGCATGATCCTGTCGCACGCCAGTCTCAGCTGCACTCCGGCGGCCGTGTGTATGGCGTTATCGATACAGTCGTGAAGAGGCTGAAAACACCCCAGAAGCGTGGGATTGCACGCATTGACTATTGCGTCGGCGTTAAGTCTTGTTATGTCGCCCTGCCATACCGTCACCGCGCCGCGGAACTCCGGTCCGCCGACGTCCACTATTCCGCGTCTCTCTGCATAATCGCGTAAATATGTATCCTGCAGCTTAATAAACTCTTCCGAAGCCGGCTGCGGCGGTCTGACGTTGCACAGCGCGCGAAAACAGTCGTGTTTGTTCTGCGCGCGTAATCGCGGCGGCTGTATGTTACGCTCCGCGCACAAAAGCGCTATCAGTCTGTCGAGAATTCCGTTAACTTCTTTTTCGCCAAGCATACGTTATATTATACATCTTTTGCGCGGCAAAGTCAACTTATAGGTTTAGCCGCGCAAAAGCTCGTGCCGCGTTTTTATTAAGTCCTTCTATGATCCGCGCGCCGGACCGCCGCCGTTTCCAGTGCGGTTGCGGCCGAAAAAATTGACGGGATGCACGGTATGCTCATTCTTTATGTCCGTCGAGTAGAGCTTTTTGTCTCTGAGCACCGCCGCGCGCTGAACTATATTATTGCCGTACTTTTTCCTCAGTCCGTCCACGGCGCGCTCGATTCTCTCGGCCTTCCGCGCGTCTTCGGTAAAAAATCCGCACTGCTCCGCTTTGCCCGAGAACCCCGAAACGGATATGCCCAATGCGCGGACGGCGTTTTTCCACGGGTAGATTCTGAGGAACACCCCGAAAGCGCAGTCGGCGATATCCTTGGACACGCACGAGTATTCAGACATGGTTTTCTGCCCCGAATAGCGTTCGAGCGCGCTGTCGGTAACGCTCAGACTGACCGTGCGCGCTTTGCCCAGACCGCTTTCACGCAGTCTCGACGCCACAGAATCCGCCAGCAGAAGCATAAGCGTATAAACGTCCTCTCCGCATCGCAAATCGCGGTAATTGGTCAGACTGTTTCCTATGCTGGCTATATACGACGGATCGTCTGCGCGCATAACGGGCGACAGATCGGCGCCGTTGGCAAAAGCGCGGAGATATTCGCCCCATTTGCCCAGCAGCATACGCAGCCTGTCCTCGTCGGCGGCGGCCAGCTCGCCTACGGTGAATATGTTGTACTTGTTAAGCTTGGCGGCGGTGGCTTTGCCGACGTACAGCAGCGCGTTTACCGGCAGAGGCCATACGGCCGTCTTATAGTTTTCGCGACTGACGGAGAATACCGAGTCGGGAGCGGCGACGTCCGATCCCAGTTTTGCGAACACCTTGTTCCAGCTGACCCCCACGCTGACCGTAACGCCTATTTCGTTCTTTACGGCCGCGCGTATTTTTTCGGCGATCTGCTCGCCCGTGCCGAACAGGCTCTGGCTCTCAGTCACGTCGAGCCAGCACTCGTCGATACCGAACGACTCCACCCTGTCGGTAAACCGTCCGTATATCCTGCGCACCTCCTCGGATACTGCCGTATAAGAATCGAAATCGGCAGTAATCTCAACGAGCGACGGGCATTTCTTTCTGGCTTGAAAGCATACGTCCCCCGTCCTTACGCCGTACTCCGCGGCGACGGCGTTCTTCGCCAGCACTACTCCGTGCCGTTCAGCCTTGTTACCGGTAACTGCCACCGGCACATTTTTGAGCGAAGGATTTTTAAGAATTTCCACCGACGCGTAAAAGCCGTTAAGGTCGCTGTGCAATATCGTTCTCATTGCACTTCCCTTTCGACAAACCACCGCTCGCCGTCACGCTCAAAATAAAGATATCTCTCCCGTCCTCCTATCATGCAGGTATATCTTACCGGCATCACCGATCCCACCCGCGAGGGCGCGCGCTCTATAAAACGCACCTTGTCTATGTCAAAGCGCGCGCCGTCCTCCCACACGATGCAGACAGGCCTCATTCCGCCGCCGGCAGCAAATTTAGCCAGCGTTTCGACATAAATTTTTTCGTACCGCATACGGTATTATTTTACCGTCGTCGGCGCGTTTATATTCCGGCCGCGCGCCTTTACTTTATCCCTCGTATGACAGCGCAATCAATTCGACCGATACGTCCGCCCGTCTGCGCCGCCGCTCGCCGCCGACATTACCGCGCTTGCCGCGCCGTACCTACCGCCTTTTCGGCCATGCTCGCAGGCGGAATACATATCGCACATTCTCCCGTCTTCATGAGCGCGGAAAAAGAATAGTTATATGCTCCTGTAGCTATAACGATATGCTGCGCAAAGTCGACAGCCATGCTCCATGAAACGGTCATGACGTTGCAAATATTATATTCTATAAATGTATCGTCCGCAACGCATTTATATTTTTACGACGCAAATCCGCACCAAACGCGCTAAGGAGAAACCCTGTCGCCGTCAATCCCTCGGGCGAAAACCGTCATGCGGTCGCCGTTAATCCTTCGGACGGAAAATCGTCATACGGTTGCCGTCGCCGTCGGTGACGACGACCGGCTTAAGCGAGAAAACGTCGCAGGATACGCCGCTTTTCAGAAACTCGTCTCGCGTGCCGGCAAACAGCGTCTTACCCTCGTGCAGAACGATTATACGGTCGGCTATGGCCGCCGCCTCGTCCAGGTTATGGACGGTAGCGATAAAGGTCTTGTCGCCGCGCAGTTTTTTTATCGTGGCGAACACCTTCAGCCTGTACTCCGAGTCCAGGCTGGAAGTGGGTTCGTCGAGAAGAACGAGCGGGGTATCCTGCGCGAGCGCCATTGCGAGAAAAGCGAGCTGTCTCTCGCCGCCCGAAAGCGTGCCGACCGAGCGGTCGGAATACCGCGCCGAATCGGTTTCCGAGGCGGCGAACTGCACTATTCTCTTGTCGGCGGCCGTCAGTCTGCCGCTCAGACCGTGGTAAGGGCTTCTGCCCATGGCGATAAGCTCGCCTACCGTCATGCGCAGCTGCGGAAGATACTGCGGCATGACTGCGACTTTTTTCGCTCTCTCGTTATTGCTTAAAGCGTCTACCGGAATACCGCCGAGATAAATTCTCCCTCCGTCCGGCTTGGCTATGCCGCTTATGCACCTGAAAAGAGTCGATTTACCGCTGCCGTTTTTGCCCAACAGTACGGTTATTTCGCCTTTATTCGCTGCAAACGTCACGCCGCCGAGTATCTGTCTTTTGCCGAGCGACAGCGTTACGCCGTCGCAGAACACCGCGCTGTCGGGCACAGTCATGTTTTCCGCCGGAAATTTTTTCATACAGTGCGCTTCCCCCTGAACAGAAGATACAGAAAGAACGGAGCGCCCAGCGCCGCCATAAGTATTCCGGCAGGCAGCTCCGCCGGAGAAAACAGCGTTCTTGCGGCAAGATCGGACAGTATAACCAGCGACGCGCCGCAAAGCACGCATACGGGGACGAGCACCCGGAGGTCGTGACCGGCTATGCGTCTTGCCATATGCGGCACGATAAGCCCGGCAAAGCCGAGCAATCCGGCGAACGACACAACCGCGCCGCAAAGCATACTCGCAAGCAGCAAAGTGAAAAATCTCAGCGGTTTTACGGCCGTTCCCAGTCCGGCGGCTATGTCGTCGCCCAGCACGAGAAGATTTATTCTGCGCGAAAGCACCGACGCAACCGCCACGCCGCCCGCTATCATAATTGCCGGAACGATAAGATCATCGGCATATATATCGCTGAAGCCGCCCGCCGAAAAAGAGGCGTAGGAAGCGAGCACGTCGGGATAGAGCTGAGAGAAAAAGCTTATGCCGGCGTTAAGCAGCGCCGCCACCGCCACGCCGGCGAGTACGACTTTGGTCCTCACGGCGCGGCCGACCGAAAAGGAAATCCCCAGCACGGTCAGAGTGGCCGCCGCAGCTCCCGCAAACGCCGCGAAAGGCAGCAGCCTGTACGCCGCCGGAAAAATGCACATGACGGCGATAACGGCAAAGCCTGCGCCCGCATTGACGCCTATAACGCTCGGACTGCACAGATCGTTATCGGTAACGGTCTGAAGGAGCAGTCCGGCCACGGAAAGGCCTGCTCCGGCAAGCGCCGCCGCAGCTATACGCGGCAGTCGCAGGCTGAGAAGAATAAATCTGACCGTTTCGTCGCCGCCGTTAAAGAGCGCCGCGAACATTTCCTTTAACGTAAACCGCGCGCTGCCTACGGTAAACGCAAGCAGCACGGTTACCGCAAGTACGGCCGTCAGTACGGAAAATACCGCAACGAGCCTTCTTTTCATGCAACGCCCTCCCCGTAAAGCAGGTCGTACAGATACGCGTAAGCGTCTCCCCACAGCGCGTTGGGCTTATAATGAAACATATTTTTGGGCAGAAAATGCACTTTGCCGTACTTTACCGCGCGCAATTCGCGCCAGCCGGGCTCGGACAGCACGTCGGTCATATAGCTGACTGCGGCCTGTTCGTCGCCCTGCGTGGAAATAAGTATTACGTCCGGCTGTTTTATAAGAACGTGCTCGAGCGACAGCGCTTCGGAAAGCTGTTTCGCCTCGTCGGCTATATTGAAAGTTCCCAGCTCTTTGAGCATAACACCGACAAAATGGTTCTCGGCGGTCTTTGCCCTCGTCGAGCTTCCCCCCGAACCGGCTCTTATAAACAGCACCGATACTTCGTCTGCAGCCGCGTTCTCCTCGGCTTCAGACAGAATATCGGCTATTTTAACGCCCACCGCCTGACCGTACTCGTAATAGGCGTCGGCGCTGCCGTTTATATCGGCAAATATTTTGAGCATATAAAGATAATCGCCGAAAGTCTCTTCCTTAAAAAGCGCGCAGGGAATACCCGTCGCCCCTAATCGCTCGCACGCGGCGACCTGCGCCGGCATATCTGCGGAACCTATAACGAAATCAGGCCGCAGAGCTGCAAGCTTTTCGACGTCTATGTTCATTCCGGCGCCGCCGTCGACCAGCTCGGCGGTCCCGTCGGCAAAGCCTCTTTCCACGCTGTCACCCACGGTCACGGCGATTTCGCCGCCGGATATCTTCCATATCTCGGCGTATGAGGCGAGCAAGACGGCTACGCGCCGCGGCGCCTCGTATATATTTACCTGTTTGCCGGCGGAATCGGTAAAAACGTATATCGGCTGTCTGTCGCCGGCCGGTTTTGAGCAAGCGGCCGCAAGCAACGCTATGCAGGCAAGAAGGTATGCCAGCTTTCTTTTCATAAAAATATCTCCTCGAAACAACGTAAACGGCGCCCGTTTGTCGCGTGCGTATTCACATAAAGATGCTTTTAACGCCCTTTCCCGCGTTGCGGTATGGCAGATACTTTTATGTATTTATCGCTTTTTATGTATTTATCGCTTAAGGCGCGCCCGAAAGCTTCAGCCTTAAGATAATTGTGTTAAGTTTTATCCGCTCAGCAGGTCGCTCCGCCCGTGACCGTTTTCCTGATTATCCTCTCTTTGTCGGCCTTGCCGTTAAGCAGCTTGTCCTCCACATATTCGAAGCCCAGCCGCGCTATCGTATCGGAAAAACGCTCGCCGGTTATGCCCTCGTCGCGGAAGAACAGTATCGCACGTTCGACAAGGTCGATTATCTCCTGCTCGGTGCGGAATATCTTAGACAGCGGTCTGCCCTCCGCAATGCGTTTGCACCACCTGCCGCCGATATATACTTTATAGCCGTATGACGAATCCTCGTTTGCCTTGAAAGGACAACGTGAGACGCATCTTCCGCAGTTATTGCAGATAGTCTTGTCAATGACGAGCTTTCCGTCTACGACTTTAGCGGCTTTTACGGGGCAGGCCTTTTCGACCTGGCAGACCTTACACCCCTTGCATTTGGAAATATCGGGCTCGGGAACGCGCTGACCTATTATACCCAGATCGTTGAGATTGGGCTTAACGCAGTTGTTGGGACAGCCGCCTACGGCAATTTTGAACTTATGCGGCAGAGTAACGTTGTGATAGCCGACGTAAAACAGCTCGTGAAGCTTTTCGCTCAGGGCGAACGTGTCGCACAGCCCGTATTGGCAGGTAGTGCCTTTGCACGATACGACAGGTCTTACCTTTGAACCGGTGCCTCCCGTTTCCAGCCCGTTTTCGGAAAGGAACGCGAACAGCTCTTCCAGCCGCGAGTAAGGAACGCATTGAATCTCCAGCGTCAGGCGCGTAGTCATCGTAACTTCGCCCGAGCCGAATTTTTCCGCCGCGGCCGCGACAGCTTTCTGCTCGGCGGCGGACAGCTTGCCGTTGCGCGTTATAACGCGCACATTGAACCGGTCGGGATATCTCTTGTCCTGGAGACAGCCGAGCGCTTTAACCCGTTTTATCTCTTCGGCGGGCAGCGCGCCGCCCGTCTCTACGCGTACTTTATTGAAGGTTATGCCGCCCTCCAGAACTCTGGTGCAGGTATATCCGTAAGCTTTAAGACGGTTCTGCAGAAAATACCCTCTCTTTCCTCTCGCGCATACCAGCAGCAGCTTCTCGTCTTTTCCGAGGCCTTCGACCGGCCCGTTGACCGAAGCGAGATCGATCCACTTCGCGCCGGGAATACCGGCCTGAGGCAGCACGTCTATGACCTTGTATCCCTTGGCCTTGCCGGCGGCGTATTCGGCCGGAGTGAACGTCTCCAGCTCGCCGCAGAGCTTGTTTTCGAGTATATAGCACGCCTGAACGAAAGGATGTATCGCCGTAGAAAAAGGCGGCGCGTAGGCAAAGTCAAGCGTGTCGAAGTCCTCAATTTTCATGCCGGCGGCAATTCCCGTTACGGCTATATCCGTCATCTTGTCCACGCTGCCCGCGCCCATGACCTGAATACCAAGCAGCCTGTGAGTGCCGCGGTCGGCGATCAGCTTTGTCGCAAAGAACGACGCGCCGGGATAATAATGCGCCTTGTCGTCCGTTATGCAGACCACGGATACGGGATCGTATCCCTCTTCGACCGCAGCGGCCTCGGTCAGTCCCGTGCGGCCGGCGGACAGCTCGGGCAGAATTCTGACGACGCCCGTCCCCATGGCTCCGCCGTAAGAGCAGGCTTTGCCGTTAATCGATCTCGCAAGCACGCGCGCGGCTATATTGGCCGTCGAGCCCATAGCCGACCACATGGGTTTGCCGGTAATCATGTTTTTGACCATGGCGCAGTCGCCTGCGGCGTAAACGTCGGGAACGTTGGTCTTCATGTGCTGGTCGGTAACTATCGCGCCCTTTACAGTTTGTATTCCGCTCCCCTCGAGAAACGCGGTAGCCGGCCGTATCCCTATGGCGAGAACGGTCACGTCGGCGCTGACGGCGCCGTTATCGGTCACTATGCCGTCGGCCCTGCCGTTGCCCGATACCGAAAGGAACGGCGCCGGTCGCTATGACGAGCTTGTCGTATGTCTCGTAGAAAGCTTTGCCGTCCTTTACCGCCTTAACCTTTTTTGCTTTGACGTCGACCGAAACGGCTTCGCAGCCGGTAACGACCTGGGCGCCGGTCAGACCGGAGTATTTCTGCGGAGTGTTTACTATCAGCTCCTCGCGCGACGGTATCAGCCCTCCGACGTAATAAGGCAGTCCGCATCCGGCATAAGATATGTCCTCTGATTTCGTAAGTATCTTTACCTCGGCAGACCTGTCCTCCCTCTTCAGCTTTGCCGCCGCTTTCGTGCCGGCCGCAACGCCGCCTATAACCAAATATTTCATAAGTTCCTCCGCTGACGGATTTACCGGAACGGCTGTTTTTGCTTTTTACGTTCCGACCGAGTATAATTATAGCATATCCGTTGCAGTTCAACGCTTTTAGTGCGTAATAATATTTTTTGCGCATTTTTTGCTCCTGTTAAAAATCCGCGCTTTTCGCTTCTGTTAAAAATTGTTTTACTCCTGAAATTAAAACGCGGCCATTTCCGCCGCTCTGCGGCGCTGCCGAATCGGCAGTCGAACCGGATAACGGCGGCGGTTTTAGCGAGGCGGCGGCGCAGAAAGGGCGATCTGCGAAAACGGTGTCAGATTGCTGCAGTAGTTTTTCTGAATAGGAATGTCGAAACGGCGCCGACCAGCATAATGCCGCTCCATACTACTATCAGCCACAGCCAGCCTATGCTCTCGATTGCGTCGGAAAACAGCAGACTGCCGAACGCGGAAAAGACATAGCTGACAAAATCGAGAAAGCCCACGACAAAAGCCACTCTTCCCACGCTCTTATAGCTGCGGCAATAGAATGTCCATATCATTGTTCCCGCCCAACTGTACCCGCTTTTAGCAATAAGCAGCAGTATGAGATTGAGCCACACGTTATCGACCGCTATGAGCAGCAGAAAGCACACCGTAGACAGGAGAAACGAAAATCTGATCACCCTTATGGCTTTGTTTTTCATCATGTGATATAAAGCAATGGCAATAATCTGATTGAGCGCGGCGAGCAGAGTCATAACCGAAAAAATAATCGAGGCGATCTGCGGAGTAAAATCAAGGTACTGCGATATGTATGTAGGGATCCAGAACGTTATCGAATTTTTAGCTATACCCTGTATGCACGAAACCAGTATGAATACTATCCCGCCGGTACTGAGCCAGTACTTCAGAAACGGCCTGAAAGGCATTACTCCCGCCGCGTTCAAGGCAACGCCCTGCTTGCCGTCCGTATTTGAATCGTCTTTTACGTCGGTTCGGACAACAGCTTCTACGGTATCCGTACAGCAGGCTCCGTCTGCCGAACGGTCGTCCGCGGCGATGACGACGCCCGTTCCGGCCGTCTGATCCGAACATGCCGCGGCTTCAGCCGCCGGATAATTTTCCGCCATTCCGTCTTTGACGGCCGTTTCGTCAGCCGCCGGACTCACTTCCGCGCTTTTCTCGCCGGACGGCGCCTCTGTCCGGCTTTCGCGGTTATCTTCAGCGAAATGCCGGTTTACGCCGGACGGAACGGCCGCATCTTCCGCCACACAGATAACGGGATATTTCTTATCCAAAACAAGATTGGTTATAAGAGAAGCCACTGCGATCAGTCCCAGCATCGCCGCAAAAACCGACGTAGCCGTCTTCCAGTTGCCGAACGCTCCGAAAACGCCGGCCGCCGTAGCGCCCATAACTGACGCCAGGTTCAACACCACCATGCATATCTCCGCCTGTCTGTTCTTCAGTCTGTCCGATACGCTTCTTACCAGCGGCGCGTAAAGGAAGGAAAGCCCGAAGCCGCAGGCTCCCCATGCGACGGTTTTTATTGCAACGTTGTCGAACAAAACGAACGCCGTACAGCATCCCGCAGCAATCATAAGGCCGGCCAGAAGCATATACTTCATTTTTACTCTGTCGCCGATAAGACCGGTAAACAGCTGCCCCGCTCCGTACAATAAAAAATACACAGACGACATCGTGCCGATCTGCGCACTCGTATATCCGTTTTCGATCATCTGCGGGGAGTTGACGCTCAGCAAACTTTTTGTGGCGTAGCATGCCAGATATGTGACGAAGCACAAAACGGCAATGGTCATAAACTTTCCCGTTTGTCGGTCTGCCTTACCCTTGCTCCCCATCTTTTTCTCCTTGTCGGGCTAAAGTTTGTCGGCGCATAACGCGTTTTTGAGCACAAAGCATTGCCTGCAAAAAGCCGCTTCCGTATTATCGCGGGAGCGGCTGAAATATGCGGTAAAATTTGATCAGTATTTAGTATCCGAAAATACCGGCCATGGTTTAAGATTTTTATCTCCCGAACGACAGCCGTCCCCGATACGGGTTATTATAGCACTCAGTCCGATTGTTTGCAATACTTTGTCGCAGCTTAAACGATAATTGGCACAAGAACAATGTTTTTTGGCACAAGAACGGCCTTTTTGCCGGTTTATTTGAGTTGCGTTGATTCCCTCCGGAAACAGCCCCGCGTCAAAAAAGACGAAGGATGCCTTTCCCTTCCCCATATCCGATATAAGCCGCGCAACGGCTGAACTCTGTTTAATCGCCGCGCCGCAACAGTCCGTTTTCTGCCGTACTTTCTTAAGCTCCTGCGAAGCTTAAGGGACGAGCGCTTCTATCAGCTTCCACAGGCTTATAAGCGCGCCGACGGCGGCTATGACGATTATAGGACGCACGACATACCTGAAGATGAAATCGGATCTTGAGCGGGCCTTGCCGTAAATCGCGCGGCATCTCTCGGCTATTACGGGCGCTATATTTTCGGGCGCGCCGTAATAGTCCGTCTCCCCTCCGGTAAGATTAATCCTCGCGTCGGGGCAGGCGCTCAGCCGCTTAAGGTCGTCGGTCGGATCGTATTTTTCGTCGGTAAGGCATTTCGCTTGGGCAAACAGCTCCCATGCCTTCGCTCTGAAAGGATGTGCGGTAACGGCGTTTCGCGCATACTCCAGTCCCTCTTCATACAACCCGACAGCCAGCATTTCCTTGCCTTTGGCGATTTCTTTTTCGATAAGCGCGTTTTTCAGGCACATGTCGGCTATACTGCGATAGGTAGCGCGCGTAGCTTCGTCGCCCGCCGACTCCAGCGCCGAATAATACCGCGATCGGGTAACGTCTCCGGCATACAGCGAAAGCTCAGACTCGTTTTTCGCGCCGAACTCCGCAAGAAATTTAAGCCTGACTGCGGCGAAACAGGTGTCGGGAACGTCTTTAAGCGTCTCGAAAACCATGTAGGACTTACCTTCGCTCAGCGACTGCTCGGCTTTTTTCAGCCTGCCCGAAAGCACGGTTCTGTCCACGTCGGAAGCGCTCGGATCGTCAAGTTTGACCGTAAAAACCTTGCCGTTTTCCTCGACCTTACCTATAAAATCCTCTACTGACAGTGAGAGCGCGTCGGGCAGCTCGGCGTCAGAAGTAAGGCGGAAATACAGCGAGCCGCAGTATTCGCATTTATAATGTCCGCCGCTCTGAGTGAGCGCCGCCCCGCAGTTAACGCATTTCATGTTTACCATCTTCATAAAATCAGACTCCTGTGACATCGGATTTCAGCGATCGTTCATATGGGTGCGGAAAAAGCTGTTGCGGTAATCTGTAGGCGTGGTTCCCGTATGATACTTGAAAAATTTAAAAAACGCGTTTACGTCCTCGAATCCGCATTCGGCGGCGATCTCGAAAACCCGAAGATCGCTGTTTATAAGCACGGACTTGATGTAATTGACGCGCTGTTCGTTTATGCCCGTTTTAAGGTCTTTGCCGAATTCGCGCTTGTATATCCTCGACAGATAATCGCCGTTATAGCCGAAAAAGGCCGAAAGATCTTTTACCGAAAGCTTTTTTCTGCCGTTGACGCGAATATATTCGGCGATCTCGTAAGCGAATCTGTCCCTCTGCTCGCGCCGTCTGAACATTGTAAACAGAAACATACAGACGGTAAGCTCCGCAAGCGTGCGGTCTTTCTCCTGCAAATGCAGAATTTGTTTGAAAGTCCTCTCCGCCTCCGTCCTGTCGGGAGCGCTTACTTTGGGAACGGCAAAGAACGCTATGTCGTCGCAGTAAAAATGCAGCCAGAAAAAAGACGTGTGTCCCAAGCTGTACCGCGTTCCGCCGTGCTCGGCGCCCGGACAAAGAAGTATCATATCGCCCTCGCCGAGATCGTATGAGCTGTTTCCCTCGCGGATATGCACTTCGCCGTCGACGACGTATATCAGCTCGTAAGTGTCGATGGTAACGGTCGGATGTATCCATGCCGACCGTATATCGAACAGCCCCATATTGGAAAATGTCAGCGATGTCTTCCCGTCAAAAGAAATCATGTCGGATTTTCTCACTTTTTACTGCTTTTTCGCATTGAATCGGACATTATCATTATAGTATAATTCGGATATAAAATCAATAAAAGAGGGCGAAATAATGAAAAATTATACTAACGTGCCGTTTACCGACGTAACACTGAAAGACGGGTTCTGGAAGAGCGTTTACGACAGAAACAAGAACGTTTCCGTAGAGAGCGTAAAAAAAGTATTCGAATACACCGGACGTTTTGACGCAATGCGCTTCAATTTTATCAAGACGGCTAAGACTCCGCACATATTTTACGATTCCGACGTCGCAAAGTGGATAGAGGCGGTTGCGTACATTATGCTCAAAGACCGCGACAGCATGAAGGAGAACGAGGTGCTTATCGACGATATGGTCGACTGCATGGAAAAAGCTCAGCGCGACGACGGCTACTTGAATTCGACGACGCAGCAGATAGCTCCGCAATTGAAATTCAAGGATCGCAGCCGCCACGAGCTGTATTGCGCGGGGCATTTCATAGAGGCGGCAATAGCCTATCATCAGGCGACCGGAAAGGAAAAATTGCTGAACATAATGGAACGTTACTGCGATTTGATATACCGAGTGTTCGCGGAGGAAAAATCGGCGGCGTTCTTCACACCCGGTCATGAGGAAATAGAACTCGCGCTTTATAAGCTTTACCGCTACCGCAACAACGAAAAATACCGCAAGCTGGCCGAATTCTTTCTCGAAAACCGTGGCAAACACAAGGAAGCGTATCTGCTGGACAATCCTTACACCTCGCAGGACAACGCGGATATATATCATCTGAAATCGGCTGACGGACACTCGGTACGCGCGCTGTATCTGTACTGCGGAATGGCCGATTACGCGCTGGACAAAAAGGACAGCCGCCTTGAAGAAGTGCTGCGCGGGCTTTTTGCAGACATAACCGAGCGGAAGATGTACATTACCGGCGGAGTAGGCTCCGCATATCAGTACGAAGGCTTCACCGTGCCTTACGACCTGCCCAACGCTGCGGCGTATTCGGAAAGCTGCTGCGCCATAGCTTTTATTCTCTTCGCGCTCAGAATGAGAAAAATGCGCGCCGACGCAAAATACGGCGCTCTCGTCGAAAGAGTCATGTATAACGCTCTGCTCTCCCCCGTAAGCGCCGACGGCAAAAAGTTTTTTTACGAGAATCCGCTCGAAATCCGGCTTGCCGACAAGCGCAGACTGGTCGGCGTAAAGCCCGAGGACGACGAGCATCATCCGCTCTACGAGAGAAAGGAAGCTTTTTCGTGCTCGTGCTGTCCGCCCAACATCAACCGGTTTTTCGCGGAAATAGGGGACGTTGTAGCCTTCGCCGACGACGACCGGCTGACGATAGAACAGTATGTAAGCTCTCAGATTAAAACGCCGTTCGGCAATGTGGAAATAAGCGAGGAGTACGCGACAAAAGGACGCGCGGAAATTTCGTCGGACGACTACTCGGCTCAGTCGTTCGCGGTGCGTATCCCCGAATGGTGCTCGCACTTAAAAGCGACTCTCGATTCACGGCCCGTTCATCCGGAGATCGAAAACGGTTACGCTGTGTTCAGAACGGGCAAAAAGTTCAGGCTGAGTCTCGACTTTGACATTCGTCCGGTATTCGTCTGCGCCAATCCGCTGGTATCGGACAACGCCGGCAAAACCGCTCTGACCTACGGCCCCGTCGTATACTGTCTCGAAGGCAAGGACAACGGCAGCCGGCTGAGCAGAATATCCGTCGATACAGACGCGGCGGACAAAGCGACCGTGTGCGAAAAGGACGGCCTGACGGCGATAATCGCTTACGGATACAGGGATAACGACGACGACCGCCTGTACTTCCCCGCCGCTCAATGCGGCAAACGCCGTAAACGCCTTACTTTTATCCCCTATTACGCGTTTGCCAACCGCGGCGAAAGCGATATGGCGGTATGGATAAGAAAAGCCTGAACGACCTGAACGATTAAATCCGGATATTGTCTTTTTTTGATTATATAACGGTAAGTATAGAAGAAATAACAGTTAAAGAGTTGCCTAGTAGATTATTAGTCCATGAGTATGGTAATACAATTCAATCTTTAATTTTAGGACCGCTATATCTTATCATAATAGGGATACCATCAACTTTATGGGGATATTTGCCATCATTGTCTGCAAAGCGAAAAAAAACACCGCGTTTCGTATTTTATGTTCTATACTGAAGGTGAGCTAACTTATTGGGCTAAAGAGTTACAAAACAAAAGTCAATGGAACAATTGGTTATAGAGTAAATCTTCAATTTTACAAAAAAACGCAAGTCAAACACTCGGTTCAACTTACGTTTTTGCTGGTCGAGGTAGCGAGATTCGAACTCACGACCTCTGCGTCCCGAACGCAGCGCTCTACCAAACTGAGCCATACCTCGAATATTTTGACTGAATGTGAGCGTCCGCCTTAATAAGGCGGACGCACGCGACCGATGGTCGAGGTAGCGAGATTTGAACTCACGACCTCTGCGTCCCTAACGCAGCGCTCTACCAAACTGAGCCATACCTCGATTTATCAGCTATAAAATTATACAATATACGTCGGGCGTTGTCAACTGATTTAACGCGTTTACCGTGACGGAAAATTACACATTTCGCCAGAAAATATTTTCCGCACTTTTTCATCGAGATCTTTGTCCGGTTTGCCGGCGATAACGAGATCGACTTCGGCAGCTATTTCGCGCTGGATTTGTTCATCGGCAAGCGGTATTGGCAACGTCTTGAGATTGCTTTTAAGCACCTTTTCGGTGCGGAATCTGCTACGGTAAATTTTTTCCGTAACGCTCGAATTGAGCACGGCGAGAACGTATTTTATGTTCATACCGCGCGGCACTAAAAAATTAGCGTTGTTCAAAGTAAGCCGTCCCTCTCCGTCGTATGCGAACACCGGCCTGTGCGATATGAATTTATATACCAGTTTCTCCTGCCTGAAGCATTTTTCAGGCACAGACTGCTGAAAGTTTTCTCTGTCGTAGCGGATATAGTAACGCGGTTTTTTTATCACATACCGCTCTATATCCTTGCCCGTAATAACCGGCTCGCCGCCCTCGAACGGCGCCTCGCGCAGCGTGCCGGCATTGTCTCCGGTAACGATTCCCATGGCAAAATCGGCGTCAAGCAGCACATGGGGCACGCGGTAATAGCTCTCTATCTCCTCCAGATCCGCCTCGTCGCAGAACGTCCACTCGCTGCCGAAATTGCGACGCGGCAAGAGCCGTTCCTTACCGTCGCTTACCAGACTGACGTATTCGCCCGGGGCGTCCGATAAAAATATTCCCATCGCTTTAGACAGCACCTGATCGAACACTCTCCCGAACGTCACTATCTTATACAGCCTGTCCTTGAGGTAATTCCTCAGTTTAGCGTACCCCACTGCGGATATGAGCGACTCGGGCAGCAGCAGCCTTACTTCCGAAGCCACCGAAAGCGCTTTGACCGCAAACAGCGCGTAGCTCTCCGTCGTCCCGGCGATACGGGCAAGCCCGGCGTTTTCCGTCCGGCCGCCCCACGGCGGATTGGTTGCGACAGTGTCCGCGCGATAGGAGCCTTCGAGAAAATCCTCGCACCTTATATCCGGCTCAAAATCGTAGCCGGCAAACTTCTTGAACATATTCGTCTTGGCTATTCTGACAGCCAGCGGATCTTTGTCCACCCCTATCAGCCTTTCGGGCGGCAGTCCGCTGCTCAGCAGAAAGCTGCCCGAACCGCACGCCGGATCGAGCAGCACGCCTTTTACGTCTTTGAGCAGCTCGGCTGCCACGGCTTCGGAAGTGTAATAAGAGCCCAGCTCGGACTTTGCCCCCTCGGCCAGAACCGACTGATAGATCAGTCCGGCGGCGTCGGACTCGGCAGGCAAAACGGCGTTACGAAGCTCTTCATCGAAAGCGCTTTCCGCTTCCTCCGTAAGTCTGCGCACTCCGGCAGTCTGCGGCAAGCGGTCGAGTTCGTTAAGACAGACCGAGTTGACGGCAATCTCGGCGGACAGTCCCTTATCGCGTATATACGCGCATATGCTTTCCGTCTGCGCCAGACTCTCTTTTTTCAAGAGATTCCTGGGTATAAAAAGCCTGGGCGAACACGACTTGTTTGCCCGCTTGGTAAGTCTCCCGTTCCCGTCCCTTTTCAGCCTTTTCCAGTTGTCCAGAGTGTTGTTCGATACGCTCATAATAAAATTATAGTAGCACAAGTATTCCCAATTGTCAACTTACAATGCGCCCGCTTCGCTTCAAGTTTTTCCGGCATAAGTTTTTACTCTTAAAACTTTTCCGCGGTATTTTAAATATCCTGCATCCATGCCGTAAAGCTTCTCCGTGCATGAAAATTGCGTTGATAAGATAAGCCGGCCGGAGAAAAATCTTGTCGGCCGGCCGTGAAACTTAAGTCGCTTTCCGTACCGTATGAAAAGGGTATATCAGTTAATCAACGCTTACGGAAAAACGTTATCAAACAAAGATCAGGGCAAAAACTTAACGCATAAACTGCTTTTAGAGAACAGATTGAAAATTGCGGAAATTCATTTAATAAAATAGAAAACAACGAAAAAAGAGAGAACAACGAAAAAAATCGTTGCTCTCTGCCGCTGTGTATTTGGCACAACCCGCAACCCTGCCTCCGATGTACTCAGATTTGCGGCGTGCGGCCTTTAACAATATTGGTGTGCCCGGCGGGGGTCGAACCCGCAACCTTCAGCGTCGGAGGCTGATACTCTATCCAATTGCGCTACGGGCACACGATCGGATATATAATACCACACCGGCAGGAAAATTGCAAGAATTTAAAAGCGTTTTTTAAGCGGCAGCGCAAAGTTGCCCGCTTTTTACGAACTGATTCTTAATTAAAGTATAAAAGCCGCCGCTCTTTCTCAAAAAAAGCGGCGGCCGTTACGCTATGTCGCATGGCTATTAAAGCTCACTCGTAAAATTCCGCTTCGCCGTCCACAAAGCTTGCCGTTACGTTAACGTCGTCGTCAAACAGGATTATGTCCGCGTCCTTGCCGGCTTCAAGACTGCCCTTTTTATAGGATATGCCCATAATACGCGCGGTATTGAGCGTCAGCATACGCACTATCTCGTGCAGCGGCACGTCGGCCTTCTTCATGGTGCGCACAAGTCTGTCGGCAGTCGCTATGCTACCTGCCAGCGTATGATTGGGCAGCTTTGCGACGTCGTCCTCTATTATCACCGCCTGGCCGTGCTTGCGGCTGCCCAGCTTGCCTTCGGTAACGTTAAGACCGGCAATGCTCATTGCGTCGGTGGTAAGCGCTATTCTGTCAGGACCTTTGACTTTATACACAAGTCTGAGCATTCCGATCGGCAGATGCACGCCGTCGGCTATCAGCTCTACCGTCATGTCGTCGTAATACAGTCCGGCTTCAAACGCGCCGGCGGCGCGCAGTCCGTTTACCTTGGGCAGCGCGGTCATGGCAGACACGAAATGCGTGAAGTGCGAAAAGCCGTGGTTTCTAGCCTCGCCTATCGTATCCATAAGCGCTTTGGTATGCCCTACGGACGCAAGAATTCCTCTTTCGGCAAGGAAATCGCCGAGCTGAAAAGCGCCGGGCATTTCGGGCGCGATAGTCACGCGACGAATATAAGAAGACGCTTCGTAAAGCCCCTTGAAATGCTCTACCGACGGCGCGATTATAAAAGCGGGATCCTGCGCGCCGGCCATTTCGGGATTGAGATACGGCGCCTCGAGATGAATACCCTCGAAAAACTTGTCACCCGCGGCCTTGTAATCGTTGAACGCTGCGAGAAACTCGTACAGCTCCGCGTCGCTGCTGGCGGCCGTAGTCGCGTAAACGCACGTCATACCGTGTCTGCGGTGCGCCTTTTTGATAGCGTCGAAAGCCTCCGCCGAAGCGTCCAGAAAATCATAGCCGCCTCCGCCGTGAATGTGCATTTCTATAAAGCCCGGGCTGACGTAACGTCCGCGCGCGTCTATGCGCTCGTATCCCTTGATTTCGTTGCCGACATATGTTATCTTGCCGTTTTCCACTCTTACCGCGGCTTCGCGTATGCCGTCGGGGAAAATCACCCTGCCGCCGGTTATTTCAAAACGTTCCATATTAACTCCCCTTTATATCTAGAGTACATGACCGCGCGCATATTTATTCGCCGCGGCTCTTTCTCCTGAAAATATACCAGAGCACCGCCAGCACCTGAAGAGGTATGGGAAGCAGAAATATAAATTCCTTGCCTCCGTAAACGGGCATGGTAAGAAACACCGCCAGCGCAAGCGTCCATATTAGCGCCGTTTCCGATAACAGCTCGTAAACGCGCGCGTGCCACACGCACGAAAACACCAGACATATGACGGCGCTGACCGGCAGAGCGTACACAAACGCCAGCCACAGCCGTGACGCGTCCGGCAAAAACATTCTGACGGAAACGTAAATAAGCGTCGCCACCACCCAAACAAGCGCCGAGGACAGAAGCGGCACGAGTATACGCCGGCGCGAAGTTTTTTTCTTTTTGCGGTCTGAAATAAGCGCGTCGACGGTAACGCCGAAAAGAGCGGCCAGCGCGCGCAGCGTCTCTATATCGGGTATAGCCTCGCCGCGCTCCCACTTGGAAACCGCTTTGTCGGAATAACTGAGCTTATCCGCAAGCTCGGCCTGAGTCAGCCCTGCCTGCTTGCGGTGATACACGATATTCCTGCCTATTATTGTCCGCAATTCGTCCACGGTACAATTATACCATATCGCACGACAAAAAACAAGCGATTTTCGGCCACTCTACCCGTAGTAGAGAGACGGAAACGGTCGGTTTATCGGGATTGACGGAAAAGAGAGGCGTTTTTTGTAAAAGTGGATTGATTTTTTACTCCCGCTCGGATAAAATAAAATTAATGTTTCCAGAAAAAGGAGATACCGATATGGGTAAAATAATCGTTTCCGTCGAGGCTACCGCGGACATACGCGAGGATATCCGTGAAAAATACGATATCGCCGTCGTTCCGATGGAGTTTATCGTAGACGGGAAAGTGGAAAAGACCGACGATCCCGATTGCATGACTCTCAAGACCTTCTACGACGAAATGCGCGCCGGCAAGCCGACTCAGACGTCGCAGGTAAACCGCGAAGCTGCGTTCAGCCATCTGGAGAATATTCTCAAAAACGGAGACGAAGTTATACAGGTAAGCTTTTCGAGCGCGCTTTCGGGCACCTGCGCCAACTTCCTCTCCGCCGCGGAAGAACTCGACCGCCGATATCCCGGCAAAGTCAAAGTGGTCGACTCGCTTTGCGCGTGCAGCGGTCAGGCGCTGCTCGCGGTGCTCACCGCCAAATACGCGCAGACCGGCAAGACGCTGGACGAAGTCTACCGCTTCTGCTCGGACACCGTTCCCAAGATCAATCATATCTTCACCGTCGAAAACCTCAAATATCTCGCGCGCGGCGGCCGTATTTCCAAAGCCACGGCGCTCCTCGGCAACGCGATGCAGTTAAAACCCGTCATGCGCTGTAACGAAGAGGGCAAGCTCGTCCCCTTTAAAAAGGTTCTTGCGCGCAACCGTTCGCTTACCGTGCAGGTCGAAGAAGTATGCGCCAAATTCAGCGGCGAATTCGAGGAAATGTATATCAGTCACGCCGACTGTCTCGAAGAAGCTCAGTCCGTGCGCGACCGCATCGCCGAAAGGCTCAATATAAAACCCGAAATCATGGATCTCGGACCGGTCATCGGTTCGCACAGCGGACCGGGCACGATAGCTATTTTCTTCGTAGGCAAGGACAGAGCGGTCGTTTAACGCCGCGCTATAAAAAATACCGCCGTCGGGCGGTATTTTTTTATGCTTTTTCCTGCTAGGCCGTCTGTTAAATATACTTCTTATCGCGATTGCGGCATATCCGAACCACTCTTAAAAGCCGGCCTTCAGTCTTTCGTCAGACCTCGACGTATTCGTAATATACGTTGCCTTCGGCGTCAGTCATGGGGCGCACTCTGTATTCGCGCCGGCCGTTACCGTCGCCCGTTACAAGTCTGATCGTCTCTCTGCCGTGCTCGGCTTGGCGCTCGAAACCGAATTCGTACTTCTGTCCGTTCCTGTAGGACGTGAGCTTAAGCTCGGTCTCGTCGCGTTCCTGCTCGTATTTGAATGTACTGCGCTCGCACAGCTTTCCGTTTTCATATATCGAGTAGCTGAACTCCCTTTCGGTCTCGTCTCCGTCCTGCTCGCTGCTCTGCTCGACTATCAGGAATCTTCCCTGCCCGAGCGTCACGCGCAATTCGGTCTCGGTCTCGTTTTCTCTGCCTTCGCTCTCGCTCTGCTTTTCGCCGTGAACGGGATATTCCTCGCCGTCGATTATCATAATTCCGTCAATAACGTATTCTTCCTCCGTCTCGTCGTCATCGTCGTAGTCATCGTCATAGTCGTCGTCGGGGATGAGCGTCTCGTTGTAATACAGAACATAGCTGAACGTATTGCCCTGCATATCGTCGTATTTAAAGGACAGCTTATACGCGTAATCTTTCCTGTCCGAAGCCTCCTCGCTCACGCTGAACGCGCCGTCGCTCAACAGACTCTCCACCAAGGTCATGTACTTGTCAAGTCCTTCGGGTACGCCGCCCTGACCGTTGCCGGCGCCGCCCTGACCGTTACCGGGCGTTACTTCGCCGCTCTCGCCGCCGGGCGTTACTTCGCCGCTCTCGACGGAAGCGTTCTCGTCGCTCATTGCCGATATGAGCATACCTGCCGAGGCGGCGCTGAAGCCGTAAACCGATTCGGTCGAGGTGAGGGCGTCGAACTTGTTGCTCACCTTGCCGGCGAACGAGCCGCAGCCTGTCAGCGCAAGCGCCGCCGCGAGCGCAAAAGCCGGTATCCATAATTTAAAAAGCTTTTTCATTGTCGTTTCCTCCGAATTTTTTATCGGACTTTTGCCGTCCGCACTTATATAACAACGCGCCACGGGCGTTTTGTTGGAAATTTATGAAAAATTTTTTAAGTTTTTATCCGTTTGCCGCCAAGCTCGTACCTCGCTTGACTAAAACCGGATTTTCTGATATTATTTTTAAAGAAATATTATTTTTACCAACAATCCGACTGTCGAGGATTGTTATTAATACAGGGACATGAAATGAGCAGAGATAAACTGGAGAAAAAAGTCGCCGAGCTTAAAAACGGAGACCGCAGCGCGTTCGACTACGTCTACGACCACACCCACCGTTCGGTATACTTCGCGGCGCTCTATATTTTAAAGGACAGGATGCACGCCGAAGATATTCTGCAGGAGACTTATATGCGCGCCATTAATTCTCTCGGCCAGTACGCCGCCGGAACAAATTTCACGGCGTGGCTCGTGAGCATAGGCAGATCTCTCGCTCTTAACCGTCTCAAAAAGTACCGCAGAGAAGTGACGACCGACTTTCAGGACGACGCTTACAAGTACGGCAGCCGCGAAACCGAAATGCCTTACATATTCGACGTCGCGGCAAAGCTGCTGGCCGAAGACGAATATCAGATACTGATGCTGTGTCAGGTCGCCGGATACAAGCGGCGGGAAGTGGCCGCCATGCTCGATATGCCCATCGGTACGGTCACATGGAAAAACAACGAAGCTCTCAAAAAGCTGAAAACTCATCTCGTAAAGGAGGGCGCAGTATGAAAAACGTAAAAAAACTGCTGTCGGCGCACTCGCAGGAAATTCTACCGGACGAGCAGGTCAAAGCGCGCATAAAGAGCGATCTGGGCTTTAACAGACCGACAGTTCCCGCGCGCAGCCGCAGACGCGCCGTTTTCGCCTCCGTCTGCGCCGTCTGCGCGTGCGCGCTCGCGCTGTGCATAATCCTGCCCGTCGCTTTCATGAAGGGCAAGGCTCCCTCCCTGCCCGGCACGACAGACAACAAATTCGAGGCGATAAACGACGCCGGCTCGTTCTATGTCTACGGCGCCGCGTCGGTAGGCACTCTGCTTTCGGCGCAGTCCGCGTCGTCCGGCGTTCTGCTTTCGGCGCAGTCCGCGTCGGAAATAACGCTAAGCTACGGGATAAAAACGGCTCAGGCGCAAAACGGCGAGCCGCAGCTCGGCTGGGTGCAGAAATATATGCCCCTTGTAGAGAGCCTGCTGAGCGAGGACAATTTCAGCGGCTCCGCTACCGACGGGTACGGCGAATATCAATTCGGCGTGATAATCGAATGTCCCGATATGCTGGGCGGAAAGACTTCCTATACGATGTACTATAACAAAACTTTTCTGGAAAGCGAAACGGACGACGACGAAACCGAGGAGACGTACTCTATCGACGGAATACTGTGCGTCGGCGGCGCGGAATATCCGGTCGAGGGCAGCTACGAAACCGAAACCTCGTCGGACGAGTCGGAATCCGAGCTGTACTTTAAGGCTTACACGGGCGAGGACAGAAGCTCGTTTATCGAAGTGACTCAGGAATTTGAAACCGAATCGGAGGACGGAAAAGACGAAACCGAAAAGGAGTACGTTTACTCCATATTCGATAACGGCGAGCTGACAGAAAAGACGGTCGTCGAATACGAAAAGGAAGACGACGAGCTCGAGCTTAAAATGACCGTCGAAAAGAACGGAGCCACGGACGAGCTGATTTTCCGCGAAACCGCGGAACAGGGCGAACGCGTCCTCCAGGTCAGCGGAAAGGTTAACGGTCGTGACATGAGGTTCCGCATATACGTCCGTCAGGGACAGTATCATTATGTGTTCGAGGACGGCTCGTCGTCCGATTACGACCGCCACGAACACGGCAGAAACTGACCGCAGCGAATATTGCAGAAACTGACCGCAGCGAATATTGCAGTTACGGATAAAAAAGGAGACGGATCCGCACGATCCGTCTCCTTTTTCCGTGATGCCGTCGTTACATACGCACGCTACCGTCCGCTGTTTTGCGGCAGAAGGCGGCTACAGCGGACGGCAAAGCTTACGGCTGCGGCAGCGCCGAAAGGGCGCAGCGCAAATGCTTTTTCCGCTTTAAACACCGCTTACATAAGGCTCGAAGCAGTCGTAAAGTATTTTCTCTATATCCTTCTGCCCGAGCGATCTGAATCCATCTATCCTTCCGCCGCCGCAGGCTTTTTTCGCCATAACGGGCACATCCTCGCGCTTTATTTTAAGCTCCGTGAAATTATCTTTAAGTCCGACGGTGCGGTATAAGAACTCCGCCAGCGCGTCTATGCCGGCGCGGGCGGTTTTCATCGCGTCGGGCGCCGCCTTAATGCCGAAAACGTTTACGGCAAACTCGGCAAACTTGGGCGCGGAATCCTCGTCGAGGCAGTATTTCATCCAGCGCGGCGTTATTATCGCCAGTCCCAGCCCGTGCGTTATGTCGTATATTGCCGAAACTTCGTGCTCTATGGGGTGGCAGGTCCATTCATGGCTCTTGCCGCCGTTTACGAACCCGTTTATCGCCCACGTCGACGTCCACATCAGATTGGCGCGCGCTTCGTAGTCGTCGGGCTTGGCTATTGCCGTCGGAGTGAATCTGATAACCGTTTTCATGAGACCTTCCATAAAGCGGTCGAGCATATACAGATCGGGACGGGGCGCAAAATACTCCTCGAAAATATGCGACAGTATATCTGCTGCGCCGCACGCTGTCTGGTAAGCGCTTACGGTATAAGTGTTTTCAGGATCGAGGAACGACACTGCCGGCAGCATATGCCTGTCCAGCCGTCCCAGCTTGTCCTTGGTGTCGGGATTGGAAATAACGCCTCCCGTATCCATTTCGGAGCCGGTCGCTGAAAGCGTCAGAACCGTTACTATGGGCAGGCATTTGTTTATCTCGCCCTTGCCCGTGGAGAGATCCCACGCGTCGCCGTCGTAAAACGTCGCCGCGCCTATGAACTTGGCGGCGTCTATAACCGATCCGCCGCCCACGGCGAGCAAGACGTCGATTTTCTCTTTCCTGCATATCTCCGCACCGTCCCTTACCGACTGAACGCGCGGATTGGGCGCGATGCCGCCCAGCTCGAAAAGCTCCAGTCCGGCTTTATCCGTTTCTGCTTTTACCTTGTCGTAAAGACCGGTCTTTTTGATCGAACCGCCGCCGTAGCACAACAGCACGCGGCGACCGAACTTCTCAAGCTCCTCGCCCAGATGCCCCAGCTGGTTACTGCCGAAGTAAACCTTGGTGGGAATGTCGTAAATAAACGGATTCATAATTTTCCTCCTTTCCGCCCGAGCGGATATCCGTATTCTGTTTTTCCCGAACGCCGTTATGCGGCATCGGCTTAAGCGCCTGACGTTCTGACCGCAATAAAAGCGGCTTATAAATTTGCGTCCACTCCGCACGAGTTCTCCTGTCAAGATCGCAGTACAGGCAACTGCCGCGGCAAGATCGCCGTGCAGGCAAAACGTATTATCGGCCGTCGTATCGATAGGCGCGCGTCACTCCAGCTCGAACGCGCCAGTGTACAACATATAATACTGACCGCCCTTTGCGATTAGCTCTTCGTGCGTACCCTGCTCTATTATGCGGCCGTGGTCGAGCACCATAATGAGATCCGCGCCTTTTACCGTGGAGAGCCGATGCGCTATGATAAACACGGTGCGGCCGGCCATAAGTCTGTCCGTGCCCTTCTGCACCAGCGCCTCGGTACGCGTGTCTATGGACGACGTGGCCTCGTCCATGATCATTACGGGTGCGTCGGCGACTGCCGCCCGCGCTATGGCGAGCAGCTGCCTCTGTCCCTGCGAGAGGCTGCCGTCGGGCGTAAGCACCGTATTGTAGCCGTCCGGCAGACGGGTGATGAAATCGTGCGCGTTTGCCAGCTTGGCTGCGGCGACGCACTCCTCGTCGGTGGCGTCCAGCCTGCCGTAACGGATGTTGTCCATAACGGTGCCGGTAAAAAGGCAGGTATCCTGCAGAACGATGCCGAGCGAACGTCTTAAATCGGCCTTTTTAATCTTGTTGATATTTATGCCGTCGTAGCGTATCTTTCCGTCGGCCAGATCGTAAAACCTGTTTATAAGGTTGGTTATCGTGGTTTTTCCGGCGCCCGTCGCGCCCACGAAAGCGATTTTTTTACCCGGCGTGGCGTCTATGGTGACGTCGTGCAGCACTATCTTGTCCGGAACGTATCCGAAATCGACGTCGAAGAACTGTATATGTCCTGTCAGTCGGGTATAAGTAGTCGTTCCGTCGCCGTGAGGATGTTTCCAAGCCCACACGCCGGTACGCTCGTCCGTTTCGCACAGGTCGCCGTTTTCGTCGACGCGCGCTCTGACAAGCCTGACGTATCCGTTATCGTCCTCGGGTTTTTCGTCGATGAGCGAGAATATTCTGTCCGCGCCGGCCATTGCCATTACGACCGCGTTTGTCTGCTGCGCCATCTGATTGAACGACATGGAGAACGAGCGGCTCATTCCCAGAAAGGACACCACTATGCCCACCGTAAGCGGCTGAACTCCGGTCAGCGTAACGTTGACCGCGTTAAGCATTATGAGCGCCGCGCCCAGAAACGCCAGCAGAACGTAGGTTATGTTGCCGATGTTCGCCATTATCGGCATCATCATATTGGCAAAGCTGTTCGCCTTTTCCGCTTCGCGGTACCAGTTTTCGTTAATGCCGTCAAAACCGGCGGTCGCTCTTTCCTCGTAGCAGAAAACTTTAACGACCTTCTGCCCGTGCATCATTTCCTCGACATATCCTTCCGTGCGTGCGAGAGCGCGCTGCTGCGAAAGAAAGTGACGGGCGCTGCGGCCGCCGACCGTTTTGGCAACCCACAGCGAGGCGACGGAGCACGCTATCACCACAAGCGTCAGCCAGACGCTGAACCACAGCATGAGCGCGATCATCGTCACTATGGTGGCGACAGACGACACTATCTGCGGCAGACTGGCGTAAACGAGGTTGATGAGAGTGTCCACATCGTTGGTGTAAAAACTCATAATATCGCCGTGGGTATGCGTGTCGAAATAGCGCACGGGCAGACTTTCCATTTTTTCAAACATGGCGTTTCTGACGCGCGCTAAAAAATTCATCGTTATTTTCGCCATCAGCCGCGACATAAAGAACGCCGAAAGCACTCCGACCGCGTATACTGCGCCGAAAAGCGCGAGATACGCCGCCATTCTGCCGGCGACGGAGCTCAGTCCGTCGCTCAGCCCGGGCGTTATGCAGTCGTCGATAAGCATCTGCACGAACAGCGACGAGCAAAGTCCCACCGCGGCGCCGGTCACTACGCATACGAGGCATACCGCAAGCTTTATCTTATCGCGCCTGAAAAGCTCTCTTATCACTCTTTTCAGCACGCCTTTTCTTACCGTAGGTCTGTTATTCATTTTCACCCGCCTTGGTCTGCGTCTCGTAAACTTCGCGGTATATTTCGCACTCGCGCAGAAGCTGTTCGTGCGTTCCGACAGCAGCGACGGTGCCGCCGTCCATAACCACTATCTTATCCGCGTCCATTACCGACGCCACGCGCTGAGCTATTATTATCTTGGTCGTGCCGGGAATGACGTTTTTTAAAGCGGTCCGTATTCTGTAATCGGTAGCGGTGTCGACCGCGCTCGTGCTGTCGTCGAAAATTAGCACTTTGGGCTTTTTGAGCAGCGCTCTCGCAATGCACAGCCGCTGTTTCTGTCCTCCCGAAACGTTGACTCCGCCCTGCTCTATGCGGCTGTCGTAGCCGAACGGCATGGCCGAAACGAATTCGTGCGCCTGCGCGGCCTTAGCCGCCTCGACTATCTCCTCGTCGGTGGCGTTCTCGTTGCCCCAGCGCAGATTTTCCTTAACGGTGCCGCCGAAAAGCTCGTTTTTCTGCAGCACGACCGAAACCGAGTCCCGCAGCGTCTTGAGATCGTAGTTTCTGACGTCGACGCCCGCCACGCGCACGCTCCCCGATGTAACGTCATATAGCCGCGGTATAAGCTGTATAAGCGAGCTCTTGCCGCTGCCGGTGCCGCCGAGTATGCCTACCGTTTCTCCCGACGCTATATGAAGATCTATGCCGTACAGCGCAAGCTTTTCGGCCGACGCCGAATATTTGAAGCTGACTCCGTCGAAATCCACTCTGCCGTCGGCCACCTCGGTAACGGGATTGTCGGGATTGACTATTTCGCTTTGCTCGCTGAGCACTTCGACGATACGCTCTGCGGAAGCGCGCGACATGGCGATATTGACGAGTATCATAGACAGCATCATCAGGCTGGACAGTATCTGAATCGCGTATGTCATCATGCTCGAAAGATCGCCCGTCGAGAGCTGTCCCCATACGGGCAGTCCCGACGCGTCGTAGCCGCCGAACGTCTTAACTATTATGTATGCGCCCCAGCCGGCGATAACAAGCGATGCCGCGTACATACAGAACGTCATTATCGGGTTAGCTAAAGCTATCGTCGTCTCCGCTCTGGTAAAATCCTTGCGCAGCTCTTCGGTTTTGGAAAAAAACTTGTTTTTCTCGTATTCTTCGCGCACATACGCTTTTACGACGCGTATGCCCTTGACGTTTTCCTGCACCGAATCGTTAAGATTGTCGTACCTGTCGAAAACGCTCTTGAACATGGGGTATACGCGGCGTATGAGCAGAAACATCGAAAATCCCAGCAGCGGCAGCAGCACGGCGAAAATGAGCGCCATTTCGGCGTTTACCACCAGCGCCATAACGAGCGAAAACACCAGCATAAGCGGACTACGCACGGCTATGCGGATTATCATCATGTAAGCGTTCTGCACGTTGGTTACGTCGGTCGTAAGCCTTGTAACAAGACTCGCCGATGAAAATTTGTCTATATTGGCGAAGGAAAATGTCTGCACCTTGGCATACATATCGCGTCTGAGATTCTTTGCGAACCCCACCGCCGCTTTGGCGCAGTACTTGCCGGCGAGCGCTCCGCAGGCAAGCGACAGGAAAGCCATACCCAACAGTATGAACCCGTAGGTAAGAATGTTTTTCATGTCGTTTCCGTAAATTTCGTTGATGAGCCGCGACATTATGTACGGAATGATACATTCGAGCACCACTTCCATAGACACATATACGGGAGAAAGTATTGAAGGCGTCCTGTATTCCCGAACGCTTCGCATAAGCACTTTAATCATCTGCACACCTGCGTTTATTTGTCACTGAAAATATACTTAAAAACAAATTATTTGTCAAGCAATTTGACAGCGCCGACCGATCGCTCTCGCTGACATTTTTATAGCGGCGCTTCGCAGCCGCAACGCCCGCCGTCAGACGCGCAGCGGCGCAACGATTGACTAAAAGCCGATTTTCGGCTATAATCTATATATGCGCGACACTTTCAGACTGAGAAATGCGCCGGTATACGGCATAATCCTCGTAATACTGTTCTCTTTGGGAATAGTTTTTTTGCCCGCGGATATTGTCGGAAAAGTATTCTCTTCGGACGAGCTTATCTCGCGGCTTTCGGGTATCACGGCTATACGCTTAATCGGCGCCGCTTTTCTCATATTTCTGTCGGCCGACGTCGGATTCGGACTATTCCGGTTTTCGCGCAAGCTGCCGTTCGCGCTGCCGCTGTTCGCAGTAGCGGTGAACAATCTCCCGATCATAGCGCTCGCCACGGGCGCGGCCGAGGTAACGCGCGCGCAGCTCATACCCCTGCTGCTTGCCGAATGTATGGCGGTGGCTATGTTTGAAGAGTTCGCTTTCCGCGGTCTCGTATTCCCCTTTGCCCTCAAAGCTTTCGGCAGCCGCCGTCACGCGCCTTTCATGGCCGTCATTACGTCAGGCTGTCTGTTCGGCCTGCTCCACCTGGTCAATATTCCGTCCGCCGGTGCGGCGGCGCTGCTGCAAGTGGGCTATTCCGCTCTCATAGGCGCGGCGTGCGCCGTCATCGTGCTGTATACGGCAAACATTATTCCCGCCGTGCTGTTCCACGGCATTTACAATTTCTGCGGCTACCTCGTCCCCGAGCTTGGCGCGGGAACGCTGTGGGACGCGCCCACTGTAGCCGTTACCGCGGTAATCGCAGTCGCGGCTGCCGTCTGGGCGGTCTTTTTGCTTAAAACCTGCGCCCCGATCAACGTAAGCCTTATCCTGGGCGACGATTCGTTGCCCGTACCGTCCGACCGCCGCGATTCCTGAGCGTAACTTCCGCATAATTATCCCTTTAAAGAGGCTGATAGCCGTAACTTCCGCATAATTGTCTCGTCAAAACCCGTCTCCGGCCGCCTCGAACACGGAAGCGGGCGGGCGGAAACCGGCTGTTTTTTTATTTTTGCGCATATAAATTTGACTTAAACGGATTTCTTTGTTATATTATATTTTATGGAAACAAAATCAAGCGTTTTTGACTTTTTTACCCGTAACGGCGTTAAGGCTGAAGCTGTCGGACTTACGGACGCTATGGCGCGCTTTCCTTCGGAAGCGCAGTATTATGACCGCGAGCTGTGGAAAAAATGCGTCGCTCAGTTCGGTTCGGCAAATCTTCAGAACTGCGCCGACGAATTCGACGGCGGCTGGCGCGGAGAATTCTGGGGAAAGATGATGCGCGGCGCGGCGCTTACTTACGACTACACCGGCGACGAAAAGCTGTACGCTATCCTTTGCGAGACGGTCGAAGACCTGCTTGCCTCGTCAGACGAGCGCAAGTCGTCATATCCGCGCAGTCACGAATTTTTCGGCTGGGATATGTGGGGACGCAAGTACGTCATGCTCGGACTGATTACGTTCCGCGCGATTTGCCGCGACGACGGGCTTAAAAAGCGCATCGACCGCGCGCTGTGCGATATGGCCGATTATATAGCCGATAATATAGGCCGGGGCAAAACCGAGATATACGATACGTCGGATTTTTGGCTGGGCGTAAATTCGTGCTCGGTTCTCGAACCGTTCGTGCTCCTGTACGAAATCACGGGAAAGGAGCGATACAGACAGTTTGCCGAGTATATAATCGACTCGGGCATGATGAAGGGCGCCGATCTGAAGGCGCTTATAGAGAGCGAAACGCCGCCGTACCGCTATCCGACCAACAAAGCTTACGAGCTTATAAGCTGCGTCGAGGGGATGCTGGAATACGGTCTTGCGGTGAAAAACAAGCGCTTTGTGTCGCTCGCGTGCAGATTTGCCGACAAGCTGGCGCAAACCGATTTTACTATCGTGGGCGGAATGGGCTGCGAAGGCGAGTTCCTCGACCGCTCCTCGCTGTCGCAATGGAAAAAAACCGACGACATAAAACAGGAAACGTGCGTAACCGTCACTTTCATGAAACTGCTCGCGCGCCTCTTTGCGGTAACCGGCGAACAGCGTTATGTCGAAGCGTTTGAGCGCGCCGCTTTCAACGCGCTGTACGGCGCGGTAAACGTCAACGGCTGCTGCCGCAACGGCGGTCTGCCGTTCGACTCGTACAGTCCGCTCATCGAAGAATCGCGCGCGCGCGGTATAGGCGGTCTCAAAGTGCTGGTGTTCACGGCGATCAACGGGTGCTGCGCGGCTATAGGCGGCGCCGGTACGGCGCTCGTGCCGCGTATGCTGGTCTCCGCTTCGTCAGACGCGCTGTATTTTAACATATACGCCAATATGAAGGGCGAGGCTTTCGGCGGAAAGCTCGGCTTTACCGTAAAGACGCAATACCCTTACGGCGGCTCCGTCGTAATCGGATTTTCAGGAGATTCTGCGCTCGGACGAGACGTCTTTCTGCGCATACCTTCCTTTTCGGGTAAAGCTACGGTCAGTCACAACGGCGTTGTTTCGGAGGCACAGGCGGGCGCGTATTTCAGACTGCGCGGCGTTAAAAGCGGCGATTCGGTGAACGTGGAACTCGACCTCGCTCCGCGCGTTACGACGTCCGGACAGGGCGACCGCTTTGCCGTATCTTACGGTCCTATCGTATACGCCGCAGACGAAAGATACACAGACCCTGCCGGCAGCTTCGATCCGGAAGCCGGTTTTTCCATGTGCGACGACCACGCGACCGCCTCCGATATAACACGCCGCAAGCTTAAACAATCGGGCGCGATGACGGAAGTCAAAAACTTCATTTTCGGCTCTGACGGCAAAAACCGCCCCGTGCTCGTCCCCTACTTCATCGCCGGCAACGACTGGAAGTCGAAGGTGACGGTCTGGCTCAGAAAGTCAGTCTGATCTCGGAATATCCGTTTTTTTATAAGCCAAAGAGCCGCGGCGACCGCCGCGGCTCTTTTTTATGCTTTTTCAAAAAGGCGCTGTGTTTTTTAAGCCGTTTCATTCAGAAACGTACGGCTCACTTTTCGTTTTTTGCCGTGCGCTCGGCCTTTGCGGGTTATTTACTGCCGTACACTCAGCCTTTGCAGGCAGCGGCCACAATCGCGTTCATTTCGGGCAGGCGCTCTTCCATCTCCTCGATAAGCCTGAACTGCGTTCTGGCTCTGTCAAGGTTATGCGAAGGACGGTGGATTTTAAAGTAAGTATCGCCGGCAATATAATCGGCAAGAAAACGCATTCCGCATTCGTAAGTGAGAAGTATGGCGCTGAAAGCGAGCGTTTCCTTTTCCTTGTCGTTGAGCAGCTTGCCCATATACGCGAGATAACCTTTGGCGTAGGCGCTGAAGAGCCCGATATCGAAATGCACCTTGTCGAGGTCGGTCTCGTCCTCCGCCGCGGTGGACGCGCCGAAGCGAATCGAATCGCCGAAGTCGAACCCTGCCGCGCCTTTCATCACCGTATCGAGGTCGATGACCGCTCCGCCGTCGGAGTCCAGATCGAAAAGCACGTTGTTAAGCTTGGTGTCGTTATGGGTAACGCGGTAAGGAATCTGGCCTTTTTCGAGCATATCCATAAATACCGGGCTGTAGTGCTTTCTGTTTAAAACGAAGTCGATCTCCTTGCTGCAGGTATCGGCGCGCCCCGAAGCGTTTTTCTCGAGCGCGGCGACAAAATCGGCGAAGCGTTTGCGCGTATCGTGGAATTTAGGAATAACGTCATACAGCTTTTTCGCGTCGAAATCGTCAAGCGCGGCCGTGAATCTTCCGAAAACCTCGCCCGAGCGCGCGAAATGCTCCGCGTCTGCGGTCTGGAAGCACTGCGTGCGCTCTATAAAGTCGTACATACGGTAAACGCCCGTCTCGGCGCGCACGAGAAATCCGCCATCTTCGGTTCCGACCAACGTCAGCACCTTTTCTCCGGTAAGCTTTTTTGCGACGTGCTCGGTGACCAGTCTGATGTTCTCTATCAGGGCGTCGGGATCGGAAAACAGCGAGGTATTTATCCTCTGCAGAATATATCTCTTGTCCGCCGTGACGAGATAGGTATCGTTTATATGCCCCATTCCGTAAGTCTCGATGCTCTTGACGTCCCCTTTTATCTTAAATGCCGAGGCTATGGTTTTCAGTTCCATACATTGTCTCCTTTCACTTGCAAAAATGCAAATTTTATTTTATACTTTTATTATGAGCGACAAACCCTTTCAATACGCGTGCGTCGATTACAATCAGCCGATCGGCGCCGTCCATATCGACGAATTCGGCCGCTCGCGCACTACGCCCGGGCTTACTATAGGCACGCACTACCGCGAAACCTATGTGCTGCACTTTATAACTGCCGGCAAGGGGCGGTTTACTTACGGCGACACGACGGTCGCTTTGAGCCGAAATCAGGCGTTTCTGATGACTCCGCACGTTCCGTACTACTACATACCCGACGAGACCGACCCGTGGGAATATTACTGGATATGTTTCGACGGCGAAGGCGCGCGCACGCTTGTCGTCGGCGCGGGTATCGCGGACGAACCGCCCTACTTCGCATACGAGCCGGACGACATAATCGAGCTGAAAAATTTCATCGATATGTATCCGTACAACCTCCATACCATCAACGTTTCCGACCAGCTGATGGCTCTCAGCCGTCTGTTCGACGTAATGGCGCGGCTTTCGCGCCGCACCTCGCGCTCGGTTCCGCTGTCCGATCCGGTGCTTTCGGCGGTCGCTTTCATGGAAAACAATTATTTCCGCAGCTTCGACGTAACGCAGCTTAGCGCGATGCTGCACATATCGCGGCCGTATTTTACCCAGATATTCGCGCGCGAGACGGGAATGTCTCCCGCCGCATACCTGACGCGGCTTAGAACCGATAAAGCCAAGCTGCTGATGCACGATAATCCGTCGCTGTCCGTCCAGGAAGTGGCGCGGGCGGTGGGCTACGTCAATCCGGCGCGCTTTTCCAAATCGTTCCAGCGGGTAACCGGCTCGACGCCGCAGTCATGGATAAAGCGGCACAGGAAATCGCAGGAAGTTTAACGCTCGGGCGTCACATAGCTGACGGTGCCGTCTATCCACTTGCCGCAGGTGAAGTCGGGGACGGGTACGGGCGCGCCGCCCAGAGACACCGACTGCTCTGAAAGCGCGGTCACGGCCATCCATGCCGCCATATCATATACGTCTATATCGAATCGGCGACCCTCTTTGACGCAGGCGAACAAGTCGTCGAACAGCAGCCAGTCCATACCGCCGTGGGAGCCTTTGACTCCGTCACGAATAAATTTTCTCCATACGGGGTGGTCGAACCGCTCGTAATATCTGTCAATGTTGTTGAACTGATTGTGCCAGGTAAATTCCGCCTCGGCATGATTTTCGCTTTCGAGGAACAGCGAGCGGTTGTCCTCGCAGAACATTCCCTTCGTGCCGCGCACGGTAAACCCGCGCGAATACGGGCGAGGCAGAGTGGTGTCAAGACTCAGCTCTATCGTCTCGCCGCCGGCGCAGCGTATCAGAGTCGTCACCACGTCGCCCTGACTGAACTTCGCGCCCTTAAGAGCGGGATCGGGATTGTGCTCGCGCACATATTCCTCCAAGCCCACGGCGGCGCTAGAATAGGACGAAAGCGTAAGCATACGGTTGCCGCGGTTTATGCCGAGTATTTTGGCTATAGGCCCCAGCTCGTGCGTGGGGTAATTTTCGCAGTTGCGTTTTAGATAGTTTTCCAGACGGTAATGCCTGTTAATGCGGCCGCCGGTAACCTCGCCGCGGAGATCGTGGCCGTATCTGCCCGAGCAATGCACCACCGTACCCAGTATGCCCTTTCTGACCATATCGAGCACCATGAGCTCCTCGCGGCCGAAGCAGCAGTTTTCCAGAAAGGCAAGGGGTGTTCCGGTGCGCTCTTGAGCGCGGACAAGCTCCCAGCACTGCTCTATCGTATACGATCCGCCCACCTCGCAGGCAACGTATATGCCGCGTTCAAGCGATTCCACGACGAGAGGAATATGGTCGCGCCACGACGTTGTAACAATAAAAAGATCGGGTTTGAGATCGAGCATACGGCGGCAGTCGGAAAATTCGGCCGGACGTCTGCCCGTCCGCTTTTCCACCTCGTCGGCGGCATTCTTCGTTCTGTCCTCGTAAGGATCGCATACGCCTATTATAGAAACGTCCTCTCTGTCAAGCCACACCGCCGTCATCAGCCCGAAGCCTCGCGCACCCATGCCGGCCACACAGATTTTAACAGCGTCCATAATAATCCTCCAAATTACACGATATGCCTAATTGTAATACAAAACAGCCGTTATACGCAAATATCTGTCGGCATTATATGACAAAACGGCATATTTTCAATACAAATTCACTTTTTTGCGGAGTCGAGATACTTCTCGGCGCGCGCGCGTTTCGCCTTTGCGGAAAACCCCTTGAAGCCCTGTTCTGCGTTTTTAATGTCTACGCCGGTTACTGCCGAAAGGTATTCGGCCGCTGGCACGAGCTTTTCGCGCAGCATTCCGAAATACGGCGCGCAGTCGATTCTTTCGGCAAGGTACAGCGCCGATGTTATTTTACGACATTCGTCGAACTGCTTCTGCACGAGGCTGACGTCCAGCTCCTCGTAACCGGCTTTATCGGCAAGCATCTGCAGATGACTGAGCCGCATATCGAGCTTTTTAAGCTCTCTTACCGAATCGGGCGCTTCGTCAAGCGAGCCGAGAACGACTTTGAGCTGATACATCAGCATTATTACGGTGTCGGGCTTGGCGCTTCTGACCATCATGACGATAAATATGGCTATAAGAAGCGCCGTCAGCGCGGGAACGAATATGAGCGAAAGCAAAGTTTTCGAAACAGCCAGAACCGTCATAACGCCTCCTTGCCGGACGCGCCGTCCTTTATATGCACGTCGAGCTGATTAAAGGGTATCTCGATGCCCTCCGCGCCGAAGCGCCTGAACACCGCTTCGTTGATGTCGAAAAACACGTCCCAGTAGTCGGAGTTGTTAGTCCACGCCCGAGCGACGAAGGTAAGCGACGATTCGCCGTGCTCGCTCAGCCGCGCCATAGGCTCGGGAATGTTCAGAACCTTTTCGTGCGATCTGATCTCGTCGAGTATTACCTCTTTCACCTTGTCTATATCGCTCGAATACGACGCGTAAAACTTCCACTCGACGCGGCGCGTGGGCTTTGTCGAGTAATTAATAACGCTCGCGCTCGTAATCTTGGAATTGGGAAGCGTAATCTTCTTGTTGTCGGTGGAAACCAGCTCCGTCGTAAGCATCTTTACCGCTTTCACTGTGCCGGTTATGCCGTCTATATCCACAAAATCGCCTTCGCGGAATGGTTTGGTTCCCACCAGCACCACGCCGTTGGCGAGGTCCGCCATGCTGTCCTTGAGCGCTAGGCCTACCGCCAATGCCGCGGCTCCCAGCGCAGTAACCAGAGGAGTCAGAGGAATTTTCGCGACAGACGCCAGTATGAACACTAAAAGCATATACAGCATACACCTGACGACGTTAAGCAGAAAATTGACCAGCGTCTTATCCATCGGACTTTTAAGCATCAGACGGCGAAGCAGTCTTATAAACAGACGTATCAGGATTATTCCTATTACCAGAGTCGCCAGAAACGTCACAATCACCCAGCCGGTACCGTTTATAAAGTCTACGACTCCGTCAAGAAATTCTTTCATCGAGAAAAAGCGCTCCTTAATGCAGATTTTCTATGAGCTGACGCTTGCCGCGCGCGCCTATTATGACCGACGCGACTCCCTCTATGCCGAGACACCACTCCAGCGCGTAGCGGTTAAGGCTTATTCCGGCCTTGTGCGCAGATTCGGCGTATCCGGCTATCTCCGCGGCGCACGCCTCCCTCTTGCTTTTAATCGCGTCGGAATTCTGCGCGCGACGACCGGGTCTGCCGTTAATCGAGTCTTCGGTGAGAAGTCCCTGCTCGAGCGGAGAAAAGACGGTAAGCCCCACGCCGGCCGCGGCGGCCGTTTCGGGCAGCCCGTCGTCCAGAATATGCCTGTCCAGAAGATTGCAGCGCACCTGGTCGGCGATAAGCCTGTAACCGCGCGACCTGACAAATTCAGCGGCAGGTCCCAGCAGTGCGGAAGGATAATTGGATACGGCCGGATACATGGCTTTGCCTGCGCGTACCGCGTCGACCAGCGCCGTCATCGACTCCTCGAGCGGCGTGACCGGATCGGGCCTGTGATGATAGAATATATCGACGTAATCCACGCCCAGCCTTTTAAGACTGGCGTCGAGATCGGACAGCATATGCTTGCGCGAGCCGAACGTGCCGTAAGGCCCCGGCCACATATCGTAGCCCGATTTGGTGGCGATTACTATCTCGTCGCGGTATGCGTGCAGCTCTTCGCGCAGAATCCGTCCGAAATTGCGTTCGGCCTCGCCGGGAGGCGGCCCGTAATTGTCGGCCAGATCGAAGTACGTTATGCCGTTGTCGAACGCGGTAAGAACCGTTTCCTTCATGTCGGCGTAGTCGTCCAGCACTCCGAAATTCTGCCACAGGCCGAGCGCGATCGGCGGAAGCTGCAGTCCGCTCTTGCCGCAGTAGCGGTATTTGCATAGCTGATATCTGTTTTCGTCCGCTTTGTACATATTTCCTCCTTGCCGCAAGGACCTTTCTTATTATTATATACCCAAACGCGCGCGAAGTCAAATTTTTATATAAAAATTTATCTGCGCCCCGCGACGGTTGACGGTAACGTCTTACTTTGCTATACTTTACTAAACAAACCCGTGAGGTATTCTGAACATGATCAAGTACGACAGCAATGCCGGCACCTTCTTTCTCGCCGGCGATACTTACAGTTACTCCTTCAGACTGTACGAGGGAAAATGCGAATCCGTTCATTTCGGCGCAGCTTCCGACGGCGTTCCGTTCTCTCTGCGCAAATACACTTACAGAAACTTTTCTCCCATGATAGAGGATAAACGCGGCTCGCGCTCGTTCGGCGATATGCCGCTCGAATACTCGGAATACGGCCGCGGCGATTACCGCACTCCGGCGGTGCAGATCGAGGGCGACGGCTTTGCCTCCACCGACTACCGGTTTTCGGGCTGCGAAATCCTTTCCTCTCATCCTCAGGCCGGCGGACTGCCTGTGTTCAGAGGGGGCGAAACGCTGCGCGTCGACTTTTACGACGCTGTAAGCGACTCAAGCCTTAAGCTGTACTACACGGTTTATCCGTCAGGTCTGGTGCGCAGGGCGGAGATATCCGCGGGCGGCAAGCCGTTTACCGTCCGCCGTCTGGCGTCCTTCTGCCTCGATCTTAACGGCTGCTACGAAATGACCGCATTAGTCGGCGGTCACGGCAACGAGCGCCGCCGCCGCACCTGGAAGGTCGATACCGGAAAATCCGTGCTCGAATCCAACCGCGGCACGTCGTCGCACCAATGCAACCCCTTTACCGCTCTGGCGGAAAAGGACGCCGGCGAAGAGCACGGCCGCGTATACGGGGCGTCGCTCGTATATTCGGGCAGCTTCCGCATAGAAGCCGAGGTCGACCAGCTTCACAACACCCGTCTTATCGCCGGCTACAACCCCGACGATTTCTCTTATCCTCTTGCAAAAGGCGAAACGCTCTCGTCCCCCGAAGCTCTTATTGTCTTTTCCGACAGCGGCTACGGCGGAATGAGCCGCGCGTTCGCCGACACGATAAGAGACTACCTTATTCCCGAGAAATACGTTTATGCCTCCCGTCCCATCGTTATAAACAACTGGGAGTCCACATATTTCAACTTCGACGAGGAAATTCTGTGCGGTATGCTCGATAAGCTCAAAGGCCTCGGCGTGGACATGTTCGTGCTGGACGACGGCTGGTTCGGACACAGGGACGACGACCATTCTTCGCTCGGCGACTGGTTTATTTACAGCAAGAAGCTGCGCGGCGGACTTGCCGGAATCATTAAGAAAGCGCGCGAGTGCGGTATGCGCTTCGGACTCTGGTTCGAGCCCGAAATGGTAAACTCCGATTCTCGGCTGTATCGCGAACACCCCGACTGGTGCATACATACCGAGGGCAGAACGCCCTTGACCGGCCGATACCAGCTGGTTCTGGACTTTTCGCGCCCCGAAGTCGTCGACAATATTTTCTCGCAGATGGAAAAAATCCTGTCGTCTTACGATATTTCCTATATCAAGTGGGACATGAACAGACACCTGACCGATATGCCCGACTTCGTCACACAGCATAAATTCATGCTCGGCGTTTACGATCTCGCAAGACGAATCGTCGCAAGATTCCCCGACCTGTTCATGGAAGGCTGCTCGGGCGGAGGCGGAAGATACGATCTGGGCATGATGGCGTTCTTTCCGCAGATCTGGTGTTCGGACAATACCGACGCTCAGGCGCGCTGCCTCATTCAGTACGGCTCGTCGTTCCCCTATCCCCTTTCGGTCAGCTCCAACCATGTTTCCATTTGCCCCAACCATTACTCTGGCAGAACCGTCCCGTTCGCTACACGCGGCGAAGTGGCCATGCTGGGCGCGTTCGGCTACGAGCTCAACCCTTATCAGCTCTCGGCGGAAGAGCACGCTTCGATACAAAGCCAGACCGAACAGTACCGCCGTATGGAGCACCTCGTGCTTAAAGGCGACCTTTACCGCCTGAGCAACCCCGAGGAAAACGGAATATTCTGCATGGAGCTTGCCGCAAAGGATAAGTCGGAAGCGCGCATTACGTTCGTACAGTTTGCAATGCAGCCCGATCCAACCCCCTTCCGCATATATCCCCGCGGCCTGGACGCCGACGCCGTATATACGGTCTGCGGCGACGTGACCGATAACGAACAATTCACCGGTCGCACGCTCATGAACGCCGGTATGGACTTCCCCGAAGTCTGGCGCGACAACGAAGCGCATATAATTACGATAAACAAGGCGACTCACGGCACAAAAAAACGGGTATAAAAACCCGTTTTTTTATTTCCGATTGCATTTACCGAATCTTTTTCAGCGCGCTCCGCCTGTTTACTGAACCATTGCCAACGCGCTGACTACTATACTGCAGGCGGCAAACGCGGCAGGAAGCATATTCCATAAAAGATAACGCGCCGCCCATTGCCGTCTGTCGCCGAAACAGAATCCGAGCAGCAGGCCGTTTATAAGTCCTATGGCATTAATTACGGGGGTATATACGACCATCGGGCTATGGGCCAAAAGATACACCGAAATGAGCGTGTTTACGTTGCTTGCCACAACGCTGCCCAGTACGAAAACATAATCTATCGGCTTTCTGACGAACGATCTCGGTATTTCTCTCATGCGCCCGCGCGCCGCGATCGGCATTACTACGGCGAAGCACGCCAGAATGAAAACGTTGGTAAGGAAAAGAAACGACTGCGAGTCGGTAACGCCCTCGTCCACGGCGAACGACTTTTGCAGGACCGTAAAGAACGTTCCCACCAATGAAGATATGACGGTAAGCAGTACGCCGAGCAGAAAGGCGCGTTTATTGCGCCTTTTAAGCGTCTCGTCCTCGTCGGCGGCGCTTACCTTTTTCTGCCTTAAAAACGCGGCGAATATTGCGCACAGCATGAACGCGGCGCTCAGTCCCGAATACAGAGTTATCTGCTCGTCGAACAGCAGCATACCGCTGAAAACGGCTATTATGATCTGCAGCGAGCTGCCCAGTACGGTCATAACGGCTATATCCAGCAGCTTGAATTTATAAACGGCAAGCAGCAGACTGAGACACATCGAAACGCCGAACAGCAGCGAATAAATAACAGTTCGCGCGTTAAACGACAGCCTAAACCCTGCAAGCGCGAAATAGACAACGCATGACGCGGCGGCAAAAACCACGTTAAGCGCGCACGCGTCCATAAACGTTGCCGCCCGGTCGGCATATTTCTTATTGCACAGCGTAACGCACAGCGTAAGCGCCCAGTATCCGCCGTAACACAACAGCACCAGCATATAATGTTACCTTCAGAATTCAGTATCGGTTATGTCATATCCGAATAGATAAAATCTATAAACTTGACCGACCACACGCGGCGCGTGCTTTCGATACTCAGCTTCAGGCTGCCCGTCACGCCTCTGAATCCGGTGCGGTAGGTTACCGGCTGCGCTGTCAGCTCGAACGATACGGTCTGCCCGCCGCAATCCTTCAGCGTAAGCGTTCCGTGTCCGAAGGCGGTAAAGCTAATAAGCGTTTTGCCTGCCGGAAAAGTGAGGCGGCACTCCGACTCGGTAAACCACACGTCGCGGAAAGCGCAGACTTTGTAGACGTCCCTCTGCAGAACCGTTTTCCACAGCTCGCTGCCGAAATTTACTCCCATATGTTCGCCGCTCAGTCCGCGCAGACCGCGGCCGCACCCGTCGAAATGCACTCTTACATCGGCCTGAGCGCAGTCGCTCAGGCAATAGTAGCCGCTTGCTGTCAGTCCGGCGTTGCCGAACAGGACGGGACGTCCAGCCGCGGCGGCTTTTATCCCCAGTCTGACTCCGCGGCTGTCTTTAGCGAAACGGACGGTCGCCGCGAAAGTCTTTTGCTCACCCTCTCCTACCGAGCTGAGATCGGCTGGAAACGGCTGTTCGTCGATGACGGCGCCGTCCTTTGTCATAAGCGCCGCCGTCAGGCTTACGGGAAGATATGGCGCCGCAACTCCGTCGTTACGGAAGGTAACGCTTATCCCTATATCGCCTCCGCCGTCAGGCTCGTCGAAAGTACATTCGGTCATACGCAGGTAATAGCCCATATGGTTGCCCCAGTACCGTATCAGGTTTTCCTCGTCGCGCATGAATATGAGCGAATCGGTAGCGTAATATCCGAGGTTGTAGTGCGTGAGTTTTCCGGCGTCTATGCTGCGGTCATGCAGCTCGTAAGTCCACCTGCCGTCGGCGACGTAGTGGGTATACTCGGACTGCCACTCGCCGACCGCAGGCGCTTTGCCGGCGCAATAGCGCATGGCGTAGGTGCAGTCGGGAATGGATATAAGCCCCTCTCTCTTCAGCCCGTAAGCGTAAGTGTCGATGCCGTAACGGCAGAATTCCTCAAGCTCTTCGCCCTTTTCGAAAACGTTTGTGGGAAGAATGAGCCGGCTTTTTTTGAAATATCTGGGGAAAAGGTCGACGTAGTATTTAAGAAAAGCGAAGTCTACCGGATTGCCGTTAAGATCGACGTAAAGCATTTCCCTGCAGCACGGTCGGTTATTGATGTCCAGATGATGCCATTCGCCCCAGTTGCCGTGCGAGAAATTGCCGACAAATTCTATGTAAGGGTTACCGTCGTACCGTTCCGCCACCGCCTTGATATACCTTTCGAAATACCTGCGGTATATCGGATCGGTCCATACCGGTATACGGTTTACTCCCGGTTTTCCTTCGCGGAAATCGGGACAGACGATGTCGTTGTACGCGGCGCCTGCGTCGTATACCCACTGCGGAACGAGCGAGTTTACCTTATTCTCGGTGCTTTTTCCGCCGGTGCTTACGACTAAGCCGACGCCGAACGAAACGCGCTTGTCGTATTTTTCCGCGAGCGCGAGCAAATTGTCGTAAAACGTCCAGTCAAACTTATCCGCGCTCTCCGGCTGGATGAGCGACCACTTGACCTTGCACACGAAGCACGAGCACATTTCGAGGCATTTACGGTATTCCTTATCGTACCCTTCGCGCGCGAACGGCTCGGGAAGTCCGTCCTCATACTGATTGTAAAGAACGTAGCCCTTGCCGGGATTTATAAGATAATCGTCCGTCTGAACGGGGTAAACGGTCGTCTTTTTCATAATAACCTCCCTGACGCAATTATTTTAGCACAGTAAAAAACCGCTTTCAATATTTTGCCTTAAAATTTACCTCAATTCATTCGGAATATGATACAAAAAACCCGAAAGCGAAAATATATCGCTTTCGGGTCCGATAACGTTTTTCCGACTCGTAAAAGCTTACAGCGACTGTCCCAGAGTCTCCAGCGCCGAGTACAGTTTGGACGTGGCCATCCATACCTGAACGGGAGTAACGTAATAATATTCGTCTGCCGGATCAGACGATATTCTCGCGCTGTCGTAGAACAGCATCTCCACCTTTTCGATCTCTCCGCTCATATCCGAAACGAGAAATCTCACGCGGTTGAAAGACAGCTCCTCGCCGTCCACTTTGACCGTAACCGGCGACGCATAGCAGAACTCGAGCATATAGCTGTCGGCGGTGCTTGCCATGTAAGACGCAATATCCTTGGCATATATCTTAACGCGCTCGGTGTCGCCGTCCTCGTTCTTCTCGGTCTTGTAATTATAAGAATAATCGTACCTGTATTCGAGCAGCGCGTGCATGACCGAATACGAGCTGTCGTCGATCGCATCCTTTATGACGGCGCGGGTGTCATCGTTCGACGCCATACGCTCGGCCGACGACGGCGCATACACGTCTACCGTATAGTTTTCGGGCAGACGCGCTATGGGATTGACGTTGACGAGGCTGAGCACCAGTACGGCGACAGCCACCGCTGCGATAACGCCGGATACGATGATCACGGATAGTTTAACGGGTTTTTTCATAGTTTCCTCACTTTTTATCAGGCTCAGCCGCCGATTTGCTCTTGTATTTTTCGTTGAGACGCGAATCGAGCTCTTCTTTTACCTCTTCGACCGATTTTCCGGCGACCAGCATATCCACTTCTTCGGCGTATATGGTTTCGCGCTCGATGAGCAGTCTCGCCATTTTATCCATCACGTCGCGGTGATCGGTCAGTATCTTTACCGCGCGCGCATGGGCGCTTTCCACAAGCCGCGCCACTTCGGCGTCTATCTTTGCGGCTATGTCCTCTGAATATGTGTGCGTGGACTGGTAGTCGCGGCCAAGGAACACCTCCTGATTAGTGCCGTAATATACCGGCCCGAGCTTATCGGACATACCCCACTCCATAACCATCTTGCGCGCCGTGTCGGTGGCGTTCTTGATATCTCCCACCGCGCCGGTGGAAACGTCCTGAATGACTATCTCCTCCGCAGCGCGTCCGCCCATCGACATCGCCAGATTATCGAGCAGCTTGTTAATGGTAAGATGATCGTCGTCGGTATCCGGTCTGAGCATCGTATATCCTGCCGCCGGTCCGCGCGGTATGATTGAAACCTCGTGCACGGGATCGCAGTGCGAACTGTATTTGGCGACGAGCGCGTGTCCCGATTCGTGATAGGCGGTGATACGCTTATCGATCTCGGTGACGAGGCGCGATTTCTTCTGCGGCCCCATAACCACCTTGTTGATGCCCTCGTACACGTCTTCCATCGTGATCTGATTGCGGTTATCTCGCGCGCACAGTATCGCCGCTTCGTTAAGCAGGTTGGCTATTTCAGCGCCGGAAAATCCGCTCGTGATACGGGCGAGCAGGTGATAATCGATATCGGGAGCCATCGGCTTGCCGCGCGCGTGTACCTTGAATATCGCCTCGCGGCCGCGCACGTCGGGGATATGAACGTAAATCTGTCTGTCGAAACGCCCCGGACGCAGCAGCGCCGGATCGAGAATATCCGCGCGGTTGGTTGCTGCCATAACTATAATGCCGTCGTTGGTCTCGAAGCCGTCCATCTGAACGAGCAGCTGGTTCAGCGTCTGCTCGCGCTCGTCGTGGCCGCCGCCAAGCCCTGCGCCTCGCTGACGTCCCACCGCGTCTATCTCGTCTATGAAAATAATGCACGGCATATTCTTCTTGGCCTGGTCGAACAGATCGCGCACGCGGCTTGCGCCCACGCCGACGAACATTTCGACGAAATCCGAGCCGGAAATGGAAAAGAACGGTACGTTCGCCTCTCCGGCAACGGCTTTGGCGAACAGCGTCTTACCTGTTCCGGGCGGGCCTACAAGCAATACGCCCTTGGGTATTTTAGCGCCCACCATGGTAAACTTCTGGGGGCTCTTCAAGAATTCGACAATCTCGGTCAGTTCCTGTTTTTCCTCTTCCGCGCCCGCAACGTCGGTAAATCTCACCTTGAGATTGCCCTGAACGTTGGCTTTGCTCTTGCCGAAGTTCATCGCCTGCTTATTCGAGCCTGCCATCGACCGGAACAGAAACACCGCCAGAACTATCAGCAGCACAAACCCGAGAATGGGTATGATCATATTCCATATGGCGCCCGAATTGGGGTCGTTGAAGGTCAGCTTTACCGTCGTTTCGGGAGCGACGTCTCCGGTGTAAACGCCTTGGTTGTAATAGGCGATAACGTTTTCGAAACCGGCTTCGCCCTCCAGTCCGAAACGGACGTTGACCTCGTATATTTTTTTATCGCCTTTGAGCGAGACGGTCGCAACGTAATTGTTGACCTTGACCTCCTCGACCTCCCCGGCCTTTATCTTGCTTAAAAATTGGTCGTAACTTAAACCCTGAGCTTGGTTGCCGAACAGGAAAAATATGCCCACTATGGCGAAAATGCCAAGGAACACCAGAACGCCGATAAGTCCTTTCGTGCTGTTCTTCAAGTATTTACCTCCTTGCTGATACTTTTATAGTATAACACACGGCGGCGGGAGATATCAAGTAAATTAGCGCTTAAATTTTTATGTTCACCCAACTTTCACCGTAGTTCT
>CASFJH010000080.1 GCA_949294845.1 uncultured Bacillota bacterium
GCCTGACCGGTTACGGCGCAGCACGGGATAACGCGCATCACGTCCCACATGGTTTCGGTAGAAGAGACGCATCTGCCGGCGCAAATAAGATTTTTTACCGAAGCGCTGTACAGCGACCTGAACGGCACCTCGTAAACCGGTCCTCTCTGCTTCCAGTTGGACACCATGCCCACCGAATCGCTGCGGAAGACATAGGGCTCGTCGGGCAGCACATACTCTCCGACTATCTTTCTGGTCATTCTGAATTGCGGCACGGTCGCTATATTGACAGGCAGAAACGTACCGTCGTTTTGTCTGAGCTTGAGAAAATCCGCGTAAACTGCTTTGTGCGAAAGCGATACGAAGCGCGAGATCTCTTCAGCGTCCAGTCCCGAAAATCTGTGCCGGTCAGGAAGCTGCGGTTTGTAATCGGGCTTTTTGTGCTCATCGGGAATATCCGCCGCGCCCAGCGCGTGAAGCCGATAGCCGTCCTTGCCGACAGAATAATACCATGCGGCTAAAATGTTGCCCTGTCTGAAAACGTCGGTAGGCGCGCCGGCAAACCGCGCTATATCGCAGTCGCCGCTGGCGTCTACGACCGATTTTACGCCGTAGGCCAGTCTGCCCGACTTGCTCTCCGTTATAACGTGGCTGATTTTTCCGCCTTCCGTCTTAACGCCGGTAACGTACGTTCCGTAAAGTATGTCGACGCCGGCCTCTTCGAGAAGCTCTTCCGCCGAAATGGCGAAAACGTGCGGATTATACTGTACCTCGAATCTCTTGTCTTTTTCTCCGCGCGTGCCGACGCCGCAAAGCCAGTTTTGCGGATACATCCCTTCCGCGCCGTGTCTGACCGACAGCCGGAACAGCTCTTCGGCTATGCCGAAAGAAACCTGACGCCCCAATCCGTCGCAGAGCGGCAGATAAATGGTAACGAGTCCGGCAGTACCCAGTCCGCCCAGCACAAACTGCCTTTCGAATAAAACCGTCCTTTTGCCTGTTCTGGCCGCGGAAAGCGCCGCCGCTATACCGGCAAAGCCTCCGCCGCATACAGCAACGTCGTAGTCGGCGGCTACTTTTGTCTGCAAATTTTCAGTTATGACCATACAGCGCAAACTCCTTAAAAACCGATTGCCTGACAGCCGCCTCCCGCTTTTTTACGCCTCAGGCAGATCTTGCAAACCGTCTTTTAATTATATTATATGAGCCGCGCTTTTGTCAACGCTTGTCCGGCAGTATCTTAACCGAGTTTTGCTTTTATCATTTTCCACATGGCTTCCGCCGAATCGAAGTTTGACGGAATTATGTCCGCCGGAGACAGCGTAACGCCGAAAGCGTCGCTCATTTCGCTGACAATCTCCATGATATCCAGCGAATCGAGTATGCCGTCCCCTATCAGACTTGTCTCGGATCCGAAATCGACGTCGGGTCTTACCCGGCTTAACAGTTCCAACAGCTTTTCCATTTTTCTACTCTCCTTTACGGTTTAATAGGTCGGTGCGTATAAAATCCCTTATCAGCGCAATCTCTCCTTTCTCGCGCTTGTAAACTCTCGGAAGCGCGCGGCTGAGAAACAGCGCCAGTCCTTCCGTGACAGAATAAGCTCCCGCCTTGCCAAACACCAGCAGATCGCCTGTCCCGGCGCCGCATAATGGCATGGACTTCAGCAGTACGTCAGCCGAAGTACACAGCGAGCCGCATACCGTCCAGTTCTCCGCTTTACCCGCTGCCGCGCCTATATGCTTAACAGGCGGCGTTTTCATTGCCATTGTCTGGCCGTGATACTTCAGATGGTTAATTCCGCCGTCCACAATGCAGTACAGATTGCCGTCCGTACGTTTAAGATCGACTATGCGCGTTACATACTCGCCGCAGCCGGCGCAAACGAAACGTCCGCTCTCGATAACCGTGCGGGCTTTTTCCGCAAGCATTGCGGCAGATTTCGACAGCGCGTCGAGACAGTCGTTCTCTTCGTCCTTCTCGCCCGAAAAATAATTTACCTTAAGCCCCGGGCCGTACTCTATCCTTCGCAGCGTTCCGGCCGTCTGCGCGAACCTTCCCGCAAACCCGATAAGCCGCTCCGTTTCGGCCTTTATACCCGATATAGGCTTTTGCGTACCCGAATAGAACTGTATGCCTTCGACGACGATTCTGGCGTCCGGCCGCGAGACGTTGTCCAGCAGCGTTTCGCCGTCCATGCCGAACTGATTGCCGCATGAAAGGCGCAGCAGCACGCGCAGCCTAAGCGCGTATTCGCCTGCCAGCCGCTTTAAAAGCCCGAGCTGCGTCTGCGATTCAGCGGTATATACCGCACGGTCGCCGCAGCTTTCGATAACGCTCCTCATTTCATGCTCGGCTTTGTAAACTCCCGAAATAACCAGTTTGTCCGCAGGCACTCCGCAGCTTTTACAAATCTCGTATTCTCCGTAAGAACAGACCTCAAAACAGTCGGCCTCGTCGGCAAGCGCGCTTACGAGAAAAGGATTGGCTTTAACGGCGAAGCACAGCTCGGCGCCGCCAAGCGCCGCCTTTATCCTGCGCGTATGTGCCCTCAGCCGGTCGACGTCGAACACATATGCGGGAGTTTCTATCCGTTCGTAATCGTTATGCATAATTCAGTTTCTCCATTAATTTTCTTCTGTCCGTCTTACCGTTTTCGGTAAGCTCAAATCCGTCGACGGCGACGCAGCTGTGCGGTACCATGTAAGACGGAAGTCTTTTGCGCAAAGCCACCTTTATGTCCGACTGTCCGACTTTGCCTTTATAGAACGCGACAATCCTTTCCGCCTTGCCGTCGAACAGACATACCGCCCTCTCGACGCCCTCTATGCTCTGCATGGCGCTCTCTATTTCCGACAGTTCTATACGGTGGCCCTGATACTTTATCTGAAAATCCTTGCGCCCTACAAAGCACAAATTGCCGTCGGCGCGGTAGTAAGCCAGATCGCCGGTCTTATATATTGTCTCGGGATAGACGGAATTCAAAGGGTTCTGCACGAACGCCGCCGCCGTGGCCTGCGCGTTATTGTAATAGCCGAGCGCCAGCGCCGTGCCGCTAACGCATATTTCTCCCGTAACACCCTCCTCCTCTATCGCTTTGCCGTCCTCAGACAGGAGGAACACGCGCTCGTTGGGAAAAGGCTTGCCTATAGGCAGCACGACGTCCGTATACGGTCCTTTGCCGAGAATGTAATATGTGCAGTTGCACGTTATCTCGGTTGGTCCGTAAAGATTGACGAACATCGCGTCGGGCAGATATTTTTTCCATTCGTTAAGCTGAACGACGGGCATAGCCTCTCCGCTGAACAGCACTTTTTTTACCGGATACGGCACTTTGTAAGAAAAGCTCCTGAACGTAGAAAGTATACACAGCGCCGAAACCGCCCAGATAAGCACGGTTACCTTTCTGTCTATAAGAAAGTCGGTCAGCATTACGGGAAAGGAAAAGAGTTTTTTGGGTATGATCTGCATAGTCGCGCCGTTTCGTAACGTCGAATACACGTCTTTGACCGATACGTCGAAATCGAAGGGCGCCTGATTGCCTATTACGTCGTCGCACGTTATATCGAACAGCTTCGAAAACTCTTCGATGAAATCTATCACCGATCTGTGAGAAACCGCTATGCCTTTGGGCGTGCCGGTCGAGCCGGACGTAAACATTATGTAAAGCGGATCGGCGTCGGTGCTCCGGCCGCGTATCTGTCCGAGCAGCGCCTCGTCCGCGTCGGGCGTTCCGTCGCCGCTGCGAATAAGATTCTGCTCCGCAGACTGCTGAGGAAGAAGGCTTATGTACTTTTCCTGCGCCCATATCGCAGGAAACCCGAGCGAACACAGTATCTTTTCGATTCTTTCCGCCGGATGCCGCGGATTGAGCGGCACATAGAAGCAGCCGGCATATACGCACCCGAAAAACGCAATCAGCGTCTCCACGCTCTTCTCGCCCAGCACCGCTACCGGCCTTCCCGGCGCGGTAAGCCGCGCTATAGCCGTTCCCGTGCGCCTCGCAGCGGCGGCAAACTGCGAGTAAGTGACCGCCGACGTTTCGTCGGCAAACGCGATTTTGTCGGGATAAAGCTTCTCGCTCGTTTCGAGATATTCCAACACGTTTTTTATACGGTTCATTTTCAACCTCCCGTCATCTGTTCATAGCGCGCCAGATCTTCCTTCCATGACTCGTAAGCAGGATCGTTACGTCTGTCCTCGAGCCCGTATGTCTTTTTTATATGCCGCCCCACATATCCGCTCACCTTAAGAGCGCCCGAATAATTGAGATGATCACCTTTGTCGCGCGTATCAGTGCTCCAGTCGAAGCCCAGCTCGTCAAGGCGCAGATTAAGATCGATAAACTCCAGCCCGCGTTTTTCGGCATATTTTACGACCGCATTGTGGCGGCTGTAATCCCATACGACCACGGACGGGACTTCGAGCAGCATGAGTTCGATATTATTCTCCTTACACAGCGCGTAAACCCGCTCCAGCGCATCCATGTGCTTTTTGCCTATCTTGTAAACCTTGTCCGTAGGCGTCAGCTTCTTTCCGCCTCTGTAAGGATTGACAGTCGTATTGTAATAAAAGCCTTTGGCAAAGCTGCGCTCGCGCTTTTTCCCGCGCGAAAACCATTTTTTCCAATTGGCATGGCTGCGGAATACCGGAAACGTTCTGTTTATGAAATACTCCACCGAGTTTGCCGCTACGGTGGAATTCTTGTCGTAAAACAAGTGATCCACTTCAAAAACCACGAGACGGGGCGACTGCACTCTGACCAGTGACTCCAGCCAGCGCGACGATTCCCACGGAAGCTGCAGCGGCTGAGCGCAGACATATGAGGTAAACCCGTACTCTTTATACAGCTCCATAGGCGACACCGAGCTGTATACTCCGCTGTGTCCTAAAAAGATTACGTCGAGCGAGTCGGGCTTTTCGTCGAACACGCGCGCCGACTCATAGGAACGTGTGCGCGACATTCTCACCGCGGAAGCCGGCCTTACCAGATAATAAATTCCGTGAAGCAGCGCGGCAAGCACTATAACGAATATAACCGCTCTTACCGTCCGCTTTACCGCAATAGTCTTTCTATCAGTCATAATTTTCTCCTGTCAGAAACTTCCGTAAATAAAAGGTACTGCCTGATACATATCGCCGTATGCGCCGAAAAGCACCACGAATACCGCTACGGCCATATATGCCGCCCACCTCGCAGGAAGAGCAGCTGCCGCCATTCTGCCCCTTATGCTTATGCCGCGCTCCTTCGCTATACCTGCCGCAAGCATCGCGGCCATACCGACAAGCGCTATTATCCACTCCTTATAATCCAGTCCGAGCGCAAACACCGAGCCGCCGTAAGGTCTGAACACCGAGCCGAGTATCGTGAACGCGTCCTTAAGATTGTCGGCTCCGAATATAGTCTCGCCCACGAGAATTATAATCAGCGTGCGGATATGCCTCAGCGCTTTGAGAGCCGCGTTTTGCCGGTCGATCCCGCATTTTTCATACAGCTTTCTGAACAGCGGTTCGGTAAGCATTCCGGCCGAAATTATAACGAAATAATACATTCCGTAAACTATGTATTTCCATTCAGGCCCGTGCCACAGTCCGTTGCACAGCCATACTGCGAACAGCGCGACGATCGTCGGCAGCATTTTGGTAAAATGATTGCGCACGCGCTTTTTCAGTTTCGCCGCCGGCCCTGTAACCAGCGGCGAAAGCGCGACCGGATAGAAAACGTAATCCTTCAGCCATGCGCCCAGCGTGATATGCCACCTCTGCCAGAACTCCTGCGCGCTGCGGGCGAAGAACGGCTGTCTGAAGTTTTCCTGAAGCTTTATGCCGAAAAGCTCGGCGCTGCCTATCGCTATGTCGATGAATCCCGAAAAATCCGCATACAGCTGAACCGTGTAGCAAACCATGAACAGCACTGCCGCTATGCCGGAGTATTGCGACGGCTCTCCCGCCACCGTCCTTACCAGCAGATACAGTCTGTCTGCCACTATCATTTTTTTGAACAGACCCCACAATATGCGCTGCAAGCCGAACGTAATGCCCTCGTAATCGGGAGAATGTCCCTCGATAAGCTGCGGCGCCGTTTTATCGTAGCGGCTCACCGGTCCCTCGAGGATCTGCGGAAAAAAGCAGATAAACAGACAGAACTTGAAAAAATTCGTTTCGGCCTTGTACTTTCCGCGGTAAATATCTACCATATACCCGATTGCCGAAAGCGTATAAAACGAAATGCCTAGCGGCAGCGCGATCTTAAGGACGGGCATTTTCACCGAGGCTCCGCACAGCGCAAGCAGCGAGCCGAACATTCCGCCGAAAAAGTTGAAATATTTGAGAACGCCTATTATCGCCAGATTGAAAACGATTGTCAGCGCGATAACCGTTTTGTTGCGTTTAAGAAGCTTTTTCGCGACGGCCGCCTCGGCGTCATGCGGCACTTCTTTTATTAAAAACCTCGCCGCGCAGTATACGCTTGCCGCGGTCGCCAGCATGAACGCCGCCATATAGGTGCTTATTATAAGATAAAACAGGAGACTGAAGGCCAGCAGCACCGTCCATCTCGTTCTTTTCGGAAAAAGGTAATATGCCGCGACCGAAGCGAGCAACATTCCGAAATATATCAGCATGACTTTGTTCATAAAAAAACCGCCGTCCTTATGTGTTTCTGACTATATAACACATAAGGACGGCGGTTTGTCCACGACTTTTCAAAAACTGTATACAATTTCTTCCAAAATGGAGTAAAGCAGCTCAAAATCAACAGTGTGTATCTCGAAATAGTACCTGTAAAAATCATATTCGAAATATACATAGGTTCGCTCGTAAATATCGTCTGTTTCGATATAGAGCAGCAATTCGTCCGCCTCGTAATCGTTTTCTATATCGAGATAGCCTTCCAGCGCGTCAAGCTCGAATCCGTCGATTTCGATATAAAGCTCGATGACGGTTCCGTAAGATTCGTATTGTAGATAGTAAAGTATTATGTCGCCCTCATAATCTTCGTAATAAAGCGAATCGTCGCTCAGCTCGTATTCGTCGTATGCATTGACCGACTCTTCGCTCACGAAGGGCGCGAATTCCTTCTCGCTGTAAGCTCCGGCAGCCGAAACCTTGTTGAGCTGCGTCCAGTCGAGCCTGATGCTCCTTTGCGAAAACGAGAACTGCACGATCAGATATATAAGGATTGCCGCAGCAATTATGCACAGCGCGACCGCCGCTCCGACAATGTTCCTTTTACGCGAAAAAATGCCGTGCGCCGCACCTCCCGTTCCCGCCGTGACGGGACTCGTTTCAAACTCGGCAACCGTCTGCTCCTGTTTAAGCGCTTGCTTTGCCGCGGTCTGAACGCGCCGATCGGGCTGTTTTCCTTCTTCGGCATATTTGCTGAACAGTTTGTCCAGTTGTTCGTCCTTGCCCCTTTTCATTGCTCTGCCTCTGTATATAAAACAGTTTTAACTCCGTATCTGTCCATGGTCAACCCAGATTTTTTTTCATTTCTTCTTCGGCGACGCGGATTTCTTTTGCGACATAGGATTTGGATTTGCGCAGCTCTTTGCCTATTTCGCGCACCGTCATATCGAGAAAATACTTCATATACACCATTTCGCGCCTCTCAGGCGTAAGCGCATTCATGAGCTTTTCTATCAGCAGCGCGGTGTCCGACTTTTCGTCGAAACTGCTCTCGGCCGCTTTATCGAACTCGGACAGCTCTGTCCACCGCCTGTTATCAGTGCTCTTCGCGTAATTTAGCGCGGTATTGCGGACTATACGGCATACCCAGGCGTAACCGTTAGTCCCCCTACGATAACTCCCTATGTGCCTGACTATTTTAACGAAGCTGTCCTGAACAACGTCTTCTGCGGAATGTATATCGTGAAGAACGCCGTTTGCCACGAAAAGCATTATCCGCCCCATAAGACAGTAAAGCTGTTCTACGCCGTCTTCGCTGCCGGATCTGACCAGTTCGAGAGCGCTTTCGATTTTTTCCCGTGAATTCTGATCCATAAACCTTCTTTTGTAAGGGAAATTTATAACGCTATGCCGTAATAATAAATCACCGCGAAGATGCTGCACTGTTACTCTCAAACAGTAAACCGGCCTGAATAATCGCGCCTTTACCGCCGACCGAACTGCCTCTCCATGTTGCCACGCCTTTTAAGCCATCCGCCGAAAACGCGCTCGCTTAATCCGTAGACGCGCGCGAGGTCGAACGTATTTATTCCGCTATTTACCGCACCGTCCAAAACAGCGTCCGTAGCGCCGCCGTCGCTGAAGGGCGGAGCGGCCGTTCAGAAAATCAGTCATAGCCTGACGGCGCGAGCAGTCCTTTTCGAGTACGCTTTTGGGCTTTCATTCGGTTTTACCGCCCGGCGCCGCAGAGTATTTTTCCGCCAATAACGGCAAAATTTTATCTATGAGCTCCAATTGCGGCTTAAGATACTCTTCGTCCTCGAAAAGCGCATAATGCACGCTCGCGCGGACGAACATATAAATGAGCGGAAGTATCGCCTGCCACGGTATGCCCAGCTTGGGCTCGAGCGATTTCGAGTACTCCGTATATCTCTCCCTTACGCCGGCAAAAAACTCCGTTCCGTACTTACGGTATTTAGGAGACGTATAAACCTGATACATGAATCTGTATTTCTTACCGTGCTTTTCCGCCGTCCAGTACGGTATATCCTTAAGAAAACGCTTTATATCGTCAAACTCGACCTTTGCCATACAGTAAGCGGTAGAATCTATAATTATTTCGTCCTTAGTTTTAAAATAATGGAATATGTTGGCCGAGCTCATTTCGCAGGCGTCGGCAAGTTTTTGAGTCGAAGTTCCCTCTATTCCGTATTCGCAAAACAGTCAAAGCATTTCTCAAGAAGCTCATCTCTTTTATACGGATCTTTTTTCCTCATGTTTCCTCCATTAAAAAACTATTATACTTGTCTGTATGCTATTATAGAATATTTTTTCAACTTAGTCAAACACAAAGCGTACTTTAATTCGATTGTAATAAACCCTTTGCTTCCCGCGCGGATTTTCCGACTTTAGCCGCGCGCACATATTCGGACATTAAAATACCGGCCTCACGGACAGGCGTTATTAAACAGGCGCAATCGCCCTGAAGCACTTTGCTTGTATGGAAACCAATCCGACCGGCGACGCCGCGCAAGAAACCTTGGCTATTTTCTACCAGACAAACTCGGCCTTGGAAATCTCGCCGTTATCGACGATCACGTCGCGGGCGGTCATTGATTTGTTGACTACCGTCAGGAAATAAATCCATTCGGCTATTTCTTCTTCGGTGGCCCACTTGGGAATGAGCGTCCGGTTCATTATCCGCTTCCACAGAACGGGGTCTGACATAACCCTGTCGTTCGAACGCGTGATAACTCCGCCGGGAGAAAGGCTGTTCGACGTGGCTCCGAAACTGGCGATTCTTAAAGCGACGTTTTTCATGTAAGCGAGCAGACCGCCCTTGCTGGCGGCGTATTCGGGAAACTCCGAGCCGCTTGTCGCGCTCGCGGACGCTATGAACAGCACGCTTTTAACGCCTTCGTGGAAGGCGTATTTTTCCGTTACGCGAATAGTGCCTTTAAGATTTACGTCTATATCCCTTCCCGAATCCTGCACTCCGGCATTATTAACGAGAATTTCCACGCCGTCAACATCGGGCAGCTCCGAAGAAAAAATATCCGCGCGGATATGGGTATAATTTCTATGCGCGACGGGGCTTTCAAGCACGTCTATTCCGACGACGCTGTGACCGCAGTCGAGAAATTTGATTAAAGCGGCGCGGCCTATTCCGCTACTTGAGCCCGTCAGCAATACTTTCATTTTTTACGCTCCTCGATTTAATGTAAGAGAGATATTCTTCTCCCACGTTATCGCGTCTCCACCTTTTGCATACGGCGTAACCGAAATAGGAAAACACCGCTTCGAACAGCAATTCCGCAACCATGCCGGTAAGCGAACAGGTAACGCACTGCAACAGCGACCAGCCGAAAAACACATGGCTTACGGTAAGCGCGAAAATCATGTTGTCCGCAAACTGCCCTATCGCCGTGGAAACGTAAGCTCTTAAAAAGAACGCCGCCGCGCCGTCCGGATTACGGCGCATGAGCAATCCTATGCCGCGATTGGTGAAATTGTTTATAAAAGCCGACGCCACGAATGCGAGCGTGCTTCCCGCCAGCACATACCACGTCCCGGCAAAAGTGGAATCGAGCGCGCCGTTTATGACCTGCTCGCTGCCTTCGACGTAAGACTGCGACCATATACCGGGTATTTTGCTGCCGGCGAAAAACAGCAGGCAGAACGCAAGATTGATTACGATAGCAAAAATCGAAAGCTGCGTAGCCGCTTTAGGACCGAAATGCTTTGTAACTATGTCCATCGTCAGAAACGCGAACCAGGAAACTATAATTCCGCAGTCGAGCGCAAGCCAGTCTACAGGCAATGCGATGCTCTTGTTGGCAAGCAGGTTCATGCAGAATACCGACAGCACAAACGGCGCGACCACGGTAAATGGCACGCTTTTTATCAGCAGTCCGAATCCGCGCAGCTCGTTCTTAAAAAACTGTTTCATACGATATTATCCCCGTTTAAGGACAGTACCGCGTTTCCGATTTAAAGCAAAACAAAAAGGCGTATAATACGCCCATCCTCTTCCGTAGTTTTGTTTAACGACAGGATGGTCACGAACTGTCCGGTTTATTATATAAAAATTATATCACCGCCGCTTGAAGCTGTCAAGCGGCGGCGACGAATTGTCTGAAAATCCGGTTTCCGTTTGATTTTCCGGCAACATAACCGATTTACGGTCAGTCTTTCTCCCACGCAAGACGGGGAGCGGCGCCGCCTAAGCTCCATACCGCTTGAATAAAGCCGTTTTCATAAGGCAGCTGCGCGAGTTCCTCGGTGGACTTTGCCGTAATCCCGTCCTTACGTCCCGTATCGGAGTTTCCTATGCTGTCGATCGGAGCGACTGTGTTATCGTAGAAGCAGTTTTCGTAAACCGAGCCATACGTTCCGCCTGCGGTCACGCCGACAAATCCGCCCGTCTTGATTTTCTCGCCGCTCGGCGCCGTCACTGCCGTCATGGCGATGCAACGGACGGCCTTATTGTTGTACCCCTCCATGCGCCCGATAAAACCGCCGGTATGCGCAACGGACGCGTTCCTGTTAATAACCGAACCGGTTGAGTAACAATCCTCGACCGTACCAGTTCCCATATAGCCGACGAAACCGCCGCTGTAGGATGCGTCTGTCGTTATGCCGACGTCCGCCTTGCTCTGCCTGATAACAAGCAGATTATCGGTCAGCTGCCCGATAAAGCCGCCGCAGAATACCGACTCTCCGCCCGTCGCGGTAATGTCGACGTCGGCGGAGCAGTATTTCCATTCGGAAGCAGCCGCGGGATTATACGCCTTTCCCGCAAGCCCGCCGACAGTACAGTAGCTCGTTGTAAGCGTGCCGACGAAGGACACCGAAATCATATCCGTATATTCGGCCACTCCTATGACGCCGCCGGCATACGCCGTGCCGTTATCGCACTGTACTACAGCGTCGGCAATTATTTTACAGTTTTCTATCCGCGCTCCGACTGCTCTGCGGGCCAGCGTGCCAAACGCGTCTCCGTTCTTCGTCATCGTCACGGAGACGTTCGCTTCAACCGTGAGGTTTTTGATTTCAGCTCCCTCGAGGCGGTCGAACACCGCCGTTTTTACGTTTTTCAAAGCAAAGCCGTTTCCGTCGACAGCGCCTTCGAACAGCTCTATGCCTTCTGCTGCGCTCATGTCAATGTCTTTGGTCAGTTTATAATGTCCCGTCGGATTGATTGCTGCGAAATCGGCATACGAAGCGATCGGCTTCGGGTTGGACTCGTTATATTTTCCCACGCTCAACGCTTCGCTTAGCGGCGAAGAGTCGGAAACATCGGAATCGGCGCGCACCTGCAGCTCGGCAATGTCCGCGTCCAGATATTCCTGCGGAACCGTATAGCGGTTTTCCGAAACCGTACCGATTTCTTCCTTATTGTTGAACAGGACGTACCGCGTCGCGCCTGTCACGGCGTTCCACACGAGCGTTTTGCCTTCCATGCGGAGATTTGTCGGCACGCCCAGCGTTTCCTTGGCAAGCATGAGCGAGACTTCTTCGCTGAGCAGCGAGTCGACATATTCGTCGCTGCCGGAAACGGCCTTTATCGCTACCGAAATTTCGCCGGCGAACTTATAGCGGAAATCGTAATGCGTCGAAGAGGTTTCGTCTACCCTTTCCCCGTTAACATAAACTTCGTAGCCCGAAGCGTTATTCACTATGTTCCAGCTTACGCCCGTTCCGCTTGCCGTAGCCGAGGGAGTTGCGAGCGCGCGCTTAAGCATCAGCGCTTCGCTGTACGCGGAGGAAAGCAGCGTTCCGTCGTAATTGCCCTTTGCCAGCACTTTGAACTCCGTGCGCGCCGTCGGAACGTAATCGTAATAAGCTTCTTCGGCGGCATACTGCACTCCGCCGATACTGACGACGTATCCCTGTGCGAACGGCACCTCGTCCCAACGTATCCTGCCGCCGTCCTGCACCACGTTCTGCGGTACGTCAAGCTGCCATGTAACGCTTTTACGAAGCGTTTCGGTATATTCGCTTTCCTTGCTTCCCGACACGGCCTTTACGCGCATAGCGACTACGCCGTAAACGCCGTCGGCAAGCGTATAGCTGTTTTCCTCGGTTTCGTATTCCGTGCCGTTGATGTCCACGACGTAACCGCTTGCCTTTGCGACTTTATCCCATGTAAGCGTGCGCCCCTCGAACCGGAGATCGGTCGGCATACCGAATTTTCCGCAAGCGGTCATTAAGCACGCCGCAGTCAGAATGAAAATCAGAAACAGAAATTTTTTCATTTGAACTCTCCTATGCGGCAACTTGTTCGACAATGCCGTCGACGACAGTATAATACGACGCTCTGTTCAGCATTTCGGCGGTAGCGGCGTCCGTTAAATATGTCTCAACATAATACTCTTCAGGCAGATTCGCAATCTCGGAAAGGTCGATTTCAATCTTAACGAGCTGACCGTTGGAATACACGCCCTCGGGCAGATGCGAGAAATGCTCCACCGTATACGGCACGCTCACCGTCTTGAGCAGGTTGCCGCCAGTGTCGTAAACTTTTGCGACCATGTTTATATTCCACGCCGTCCTGTCGTCGCCGTACTTCTTGTTCAGCGCGTATGTCGAAGCGGTGAGCACCGTCCCCTCGAGGGAATATTCCGCAGCTCCCGCGCCGAAATCCGCCCGCGCCGTTGCCAGTCCGACGTACATATCGCCCGATCCGTAGTACAGATACCAGGTATTGTCCACTCGCAGCATTGTGTCGGCAAACATACACTTATTATACAGACCGTAGTCGTACTTGTTCGTGTCGGTAGGATAAAGCGTCGGCTCGCTCAGATCGTCGGTTATATTGGTGAGCTCAAACGGGTTGGACTTTGTGGTCTTCATCACGCCGAGCGCGTAAAACCAGCCGCTGGCGTTGGGCTGTTCGTACTGAATGTTTCCGTCGGAAAGCGTGCCGCCGCCGTACATGAGATAGATATTCTCATCGTCAGCGCCGTAAATATTGGTAAGCGCCATACACGATTCGTTGCCCTTGGTAAGCGCCTCGATGCTGTTGGAGCCGAAGCCGGAAGTGTCGATATCCACGATGTCCTCCGCCTCGATGCGCGTTACGTCAGTCGTGAATCCGATGCGCGTATAGCCGCCGTCCTTCATATAGATGATGTAAACCTGCCCCGTCTTTCCAGGGCGCGGATCGTTTATCTTGACCGCGTTGCCTTCCGGATCGGTAACGAACGTGCCTGATTTATAAGCGCCGCCGTAATCGGGAGCAAGCCTGCCTACCTTGGTGAAGGTCTTGAAATCGAAAGTATAGAGCATACCCTCGCGCGTCACATTATTGTCGTACATGGTGTACGTTATATAATAAGTCGTGCGGCCGCCGCGGTTGGGATCGTTTTCGATCTTAAAAATTCTCGGATCCTCCAGCCCGCCGCCGGCTTCGTCCGCCGAAGTCGGCCATGCGATGGGATTGTTATTGCCGCGCGTATAATTGATTCCGTCGTATGAATACGCATACGAGAGCGTCGACATATGCCCCAGCTCTTCTTTGGGACTGCCGTCGCCCATAAAATACCGGCTGAAGTTGTCGGGAAGCTCCGTTCTGTAAATCATGTGGAACATCCCGTTCTCCTCGTCGTAGATGACGGCCGGATTATATGTCGCATACGACTCGAAACCGGGTATATCGCCGTCTGCGATGCTTGCCATATCGGTTACGACGCCGGCAGCTTCGATGGGATAGCCTATGGGCGCAAGAATCAGTCCCGTTTCGTTTACCGTGATATTGCTCATAGCCGTCCACGCCGGCGAGTTTTTGGAAAACTCCATGACGCTCCCGAGCGGCACGCTCTTAATGCTCGCCCAGTCGTAAAGCTCGAACGAATAGAATGAGAACGTTGACTCCCACGGCAGCCTGCCCGTCTTTTTGATCTCCTCCATTGTTTCGCGCTGAATGAGCTCTATCTTGATATACCTGGCGGAAACCCTTTCGTCAAGCGTCCAGCTCTCCACCTCGCCCAGCCCCGCGTCGGTGGAGAAAATTTCCTGCCAGACAGCGTTGTCGCGCGAAGGAACGCTCTCGCCGTTCGCCGCGTAAATCGCGTAGCGGCGGGCAAACGATACTTCCCAGCGGATCTTAACGGTATCGAAGGTCTTTTCGGCACCCAGATCGATTATGACGTACTGATCGTCCTGCTGCGCCGAAGCCCAGCGCGTGTTCGCGACGTTGTCCACTATGTTTTCTTTTTTATGAACGTCCGGCGCTTCGTAGCTGGAAACCTCGGCCACCGTAACGCCCTCGCCCGTAGCTAAGTTTTTCGGTCCGTAAACTTCAAAGCTGTAGAACGAATAGCCGTAGGACGTGGAGCGGCGCACTCCCTGGAACTTTACGAAACGGGTTGTAAGGTAATACGGGAAAGTTATGATATCCTTCGACTTTGACGTCTTCCGTATCACCGCAACGTCCGTCCATGTGACCGCGTCCATGGAAAGCTGCAGCCTGTATTCCGAAGCGTAAGCGCTTTCCCAATCGATGACGATCTTGTTAATCTTTTCGGTGCTGCCGAGGTCGACGTAAAAAAACGCGTCGTCCTGCGCTTTGGAAGCGTAGCGGCTTGTCGGATCGGCGTCAACCGCATAGGTGTTGAGAACCTCGCCGCTTTCGGCTTCGGTGGAAACGACACGTCTGCCGTATGCCAGATCGACGCCGTACTCCTTTTCCGCGCCCCTTGCCGTTTGCTCCTTAAGTCCGCCCGCCGAAAAGACGAGCGCTATTCCGAGCGCGAGGACAAGCATCGCGGAAAAAATCCTTACAGTTTTGATTTTTGTTTTCGATAACATATCAGACTCCTGTCAAGCCAATAAATTAAACCCCAGAATGTCCACAAGCACCAGATGCGAATACAGCGAGCACGGCCAAGTGAAATGCGGCCTGCTGTATTCCGACGGATTATTTGCGTTAAACGCCTCGTGCATGACGAAAGCGCCGCCGGTCGTTTCAGTCATGTATTTCACGCAAAGCTCCTTTTCCGACTGATCGGTGCTAGTCAGACCCTGCATCGCAATGGACATATGCCAGGGAACGGGTATGTCCTTATGCGGGTTGTCGGATGAACCCACCGTATCGTGCGGATCGCCTATGCCGCTGGCGTATTCCCCTTCGTAATAGTAAGGATTGTCGTCGCTCAGCGCAAAGGCGCGCGTGTTGACGTAAGTCGGATCGCTTACTCCGCAATATCCCAGCCACGGCGCGGAAATGAGACTGGGTATATTCGCCGCGTCCATCAGCAGCTTACCCTCGGCGGAATTGACGTTGGAGTTTGAGCCGTCCACTTCAAACGCGTATATCTTGCCGTACTTAGGGTGGTTATACACGCCGTACTTCTCTATCGCCTGCCGCACCGACTCCGCAAAAGCCGCCATTCTGTCGCGCAGATAGGCGTTAAGCCCGATCTCGTCGAATATTTCAACCATATCTTCCAATGCCGCGACGACGAACATATTGCCGGGAATGAAGAATTTATAATAGCACACGTCGTCGCTCGGACGGTATCCGCTCCAGATCAGTCCGCAGTTTTCGAACTCGTTAACGCCCTTGCCCTTATCCTCGTCCTTGACCGAATAGTTCGCGTCGCTGTGCGCCGTCTCGCTCTGAAGAACGGCAAGCAGTCTTTCAAGCGTTATCTCGAAAAAGCGGTTGAAAATTTCGGTATCGCCAGTTATGTCGTAATACTGCCTGGAAAGCCAGAGCGGATAGCAGAGCGAATCGAGCTCGAATTTTCTTTCAAACACCGAACCGTTTTCATTAAAGGCGTTGGCGTACGGGTCGCGCCGGATCAGCTCGAACTGCTTGAGCAAAAGTCCGCGGACGGTGTTTTGCACGTCCTCGTCAATTTTCATAAACTGCAGATATTGCAGCACCTGCGCGGAAGAATCGCGAAGCCACATGGCGTGAATATCACCCGTATAGCAGAACGCCGTGCCGTTATCGTTATAGCGCAGCACGCTGCCGAAGGAACCGTCCTTGTTGGTAAATCCGTCCAGCGTGGCGTAGAACGTGTTGGCAAAGGTCTTTTTCATGTCCCCGTCTTCGATGGTCTCTATCAGATTGTCCACCGTTTCGCGCATGACGGAATAGGTCGGAGATGTGCTTACTTCGCGCCGGCAGTCGAATGCCGTTTCGTCCGTGAGAGTCATAGGCAGCTCGGTATAAACAGTGTTAAGCGCTTCAAATGAGACGGCGCCCCATTCTTCGCGCGAGTTATCCACGATTTCCAGATAGACCGCTTCGCCGAGATAGCGGGAAAGATCGACATAATACAGGTGCGTGCTTTCGCCTTGCTCGGTGTTCCAGCGGTCGGA
>CASFJH010000081.1 GCA_949294845.1 uncultured Bacillota bacterium
CCGTGCGGCGCGTTTCGTCCGACGGGCTCACTTTGCTTGACCGCGCCGAGAAATATATCGAGGAGCACGGCGGCAGAGCGACCGCCGCCGACATAGTGAAATCTGTCAAGGCGGTGTATTTTAACTGGCTTAACGGCAAAGCGCCGTCAAGCGTCGAAAGTCTGCTTATGTTTTCAAAGGTTACGGGCATAGACGTTAACGAGATGTACCGGCCTATTTACGAGCGGCACACCTTCGAGATAAGTCTCGTCGGCACGGGAACGCGGCATAGTCCGACGGGGCGGCTGAGAGTAAGCGAGCCGATGCGCACGGCAGTCGAGCTTCATATGAAAGAGACGGGCGCCGAGGCGGTGCGCTGCGGAGCCGATTTCGTTATAATGTGCTCGGAAGAGGGCAAGTACGGCATATTCGTGTTTGACGACAGATACGGCTACTGTCTGGAAACGGAATACGATTATATTGTAAAAGACAAAAACACGGTAATAACGGTAAAAGGAGCGGAAATCGGCGAGCTGTCTGTCGACGAACTGCCTATGGCGATAAAGCCCGAAAAGACAGGCGACAATCTCAGCATAGATTTTTGTCCGGTGGTCAGCGCCGCCCGGCTTGTCAGGATCGCGGCGTTGGCCTGCGCGTTCGGGCGATATTCCGTGCGGCGCATAACGGGAGGAGTATTGATTGTGGATATAAGCGGTAAAATTTACGAGTCAAGGTTCTGCGACGAGAACGAAAAGGAGATAGTCGCATACGATAACGGCAGACCGCTTTACGGTATGCTTTACGAGGGGATAGTCGTTCCTCCCGTTTACGACGAGCGCGTCAGGTTTTCGGAAGGGCTGTTTACCGTGAAAAAGGACGGGAAGTACGGGTTCCTTAATGCATTCGGAGCAACGGTCGTCGAGCCGCGGTTCGAGCAGGCGTCGATACTTAAAGAGGGGCGCATAGCCGTTATGCTGGACGGAAAGTTCGGCTATGCCGACGAAAACGGCGATATTGTCATCGATTTCCGCTTCGATTCGGCGGGGGATTTCTCCGAGGGGCTGGCGGCGGTGTCGGTGGGCGACAAAGCCGGATATATCGACGCGCTGGGCGCGCAGGCGATACCCTTCGGCTTCGATTCGGCGTTTGCTTTCAGCGAGGGCGTGGCGGTTATCGAAAAGAACGGCAAGTACGGTTACATCGACCGCGCCGGCAATACAGTTCTGCCGCCCATATACGAGGAGGCAACCGCCTGCCACGACGGAAAAATCAAGCTGCTGAGCTGCGGCAGATATATTATTAAGATTATCGGAGGCACGAAATGAACAAAGCGTACAAGCAGAAATTGGAGATTACGCGCACCGTCAATATGCTTAAAAAGCAGATCGACAAGCTCGAGCGGCAGAAAAAAGAAATACTCGAACGCGCTAAAAACGCCAAGCTGAAGGGCGATAACCAGCTTTACGCGTTGGCGCGCACAATGCTCAAGTCGATCATGAACGGATCGCACCGCCTGGAAGTAATGCTCATGAATATCGAGTTCGCCGTTATGCAACGCGATTTCGTCGAGCATAACCGTTCGTTTGTGTCGGGCATGAAGCAGCTGGGCAAAGGTCTGATAAAGACCAGTGCCATGACCGACGTCACTAAGACCATGAGCGTGCTCGAGAAAGCCATGGCAAAGGTTGGTGCGTCCATGGAAGGCCTCGACGCCATGACCGAAAGCACCGAATCGGCGTTCGATACGGTCAGCGGCGGCAGTATACCCGATTCCGAAATTGACGCGCTCATCGGCAGCGAGGCGCTCAGCGCCGAAAGCGACATAGACGCGCAGATCGACCGTATGCTGGGCGAAAAAAAGGAAAAACGCATGGCCGTCCCGACCGGCGCGACCGCCGAACCTCCTGCCGAACCGCGCCCGCAGAGCCGCCCCGAAAACACGCGCGCCTCTGAGGAAAAAGCCGCGCCTCTCCCCGACAACCGCGACAACAACGGCAACCGCGATAACAACGGTAACCGCGCCAACTACGGTAACCGCGACAACAACGGCGGCAACGGCAATTACGGTAACCGCGACAACAACGGCGGCAACGGCAATTACGGTAACCGCGACAACAACGGCAGCAGCGGCAATTACGGCAACCGCGGCAATAACGGCGGCAGCGGCGGTCAGCGCGGTTCGTTTGACGTTATAGGAGCGGCATTAAGGCCGCAGAAGCTGGCGGATTACATGGGACAGCCCAAGGCCGTAGCCGCGCTGACCGATCCTATAAAGAAAGCGGTGCTGACGGATAAGCCTTTGCCGCACATACTGCTTTGCGGCTCTTACGGACAGGGCAAGACAACGCTTGCCAAAATAGTTGCAAACGAGATGGGGGCGTCGTTTACCGAGCTGACCGCGTCGGTAAAATACAGGGATATGCTGCGTATACTCAAGCAGCTCAAGCCGGGCGACGTGGTATTTATAGACGAGGTGCATAAGCTTTCCTCCGACGTGATAGAGACGCTGCTTTATCCGGCAATGGAGGATTTCGAGATACATTTCGTTGAAGGAAACGGCGCGCGGACAAAAACCGTTTCGGAAAAGATATCGCCCTTTACGCTTATAGGCGCGACGACCGAATCGGGTAAGCTGCTCAAGCCGTTTTACAGTAAATTTCCCATCAAAGTCACTCTGACCGAATACCAGCCTGAAATAATAACCGCGATAGTGAAAAACTCGTTCGCAAAGCTGGGTATGCGCATAGACGAAAGACTGGCGGAGGACATAGCGCACAGGAGCAGACTGCTGCCGCGCACGGCCAATGATTACGTCAAAGCCATTGCCAGTTCGGCGATAGTGCGCGTCGCCGAACAGCGCGGAATAACCGGCCGCGGCGCGCTGTCCAGCCGTGACGCCATCGCCGCGCTCAATATCGTCGTCGAGCCGAAGGACGTTTACGGATATTTCGAAAGTCTCGGCATAGACAAGCTGGGTCTTAAAGAGGAAGACAGAAAGCTGCTTAACGTGATAATAACAATGTTCGGCGGCGGCCCGACGGGACAGGAAAATCTCGCCAAGGCGCTGAACGTTGCCGAAAACCGTATCAATGAGGAATACGAACCGTATCTTATCAAGCTCGGATTTATAAACGTCCGTCCGCAGGGGCGCTACGCCACCGAAGCGGCTTACCGGTACCTCGGGCTGGAAAAAAAGAAGCGCGTCCGCGGCAACGGCCCCGACGATAAGACGTCGGACGACAACAACGGCGGCAGCGAAGGCGGCAACGGCGGTGCAAACGGCGGCAACGGCGGTGCAAACGAATTCACAAACGGTGCAAACAGCGACAACGCAAACGACGTAAACGGCAACGCAAACGAATTTGAAAACAGCGGCAGCGAAGGCGGCAACGGCGGTGCAAACGACGTAAACGGAAACGGCGGCGCAATAGCGGCAGGGGAAAGAGCCGAGAGCGGATCGGGCGCGGACGGAGCGGACGAAAACGACGAGCTGCCGGTCATAGAGTGCAGGATAGGCGAGTTCAGGGCGAAGGAAGCCGAGCGTTTCGAAACACTGCTGTCGGGATACGGCCGGCCCAGCGACAAATCGCTTGACGAGCTGTTCCCCGAAATTAACAAGGATTACGAGTCGTCTGCGGTTAACCGCTGCATATTGAGGCTGGAGAGCGGACGGGAGATATATTGCGACAGCAAGCTCGAGCGGCGTTTCGCGGCGTATCTGTTCAAGTGCGGATTTGCGACCGACGGCAAGTCGGAGGCGCTCGAACTGGAATACTCGTCAGCCAGTATGTCGGGCAAGAAATATTATCCCGATTTTGTGTTCAGGCTTTACGACGGGCGTATAGCGGTCGTCGAGATGAAGAATCTTTCCAGTCTCAGCTATCATCTAAATATAGCGAAATACGAGGCGCTTAAAAAGTATTGCACGGAAAACGGCTATCTGTACGCCGAGATCGCCAAGGACGAGCAGACAAACAGGTACGTTTCCGCCGAAATAGTCGCTTCCATGCCGGCTGACGAAGAGCTTATCGGGGCGATTAACGCCGCGATCGAGGAAGCCGGCGCGTTCGGAGCCGACGACTGGGAGAGGTACAAGCTGGAGCATGGGACGACCGTCAGGGAGCTGCAGACCGTTCTGCTCAACGAACCGCGCTTTAAGAATATAGACAGGCGCGGCGGCGTAAACATCGTGGAGGCGGATACCTGATTGAGGCTTAAAACATCGGGCGGTATCGCGCTGCGGCGCTTACCGGACAGCGAGAGGCGCTTTAAAGCGCTTACGGACGATTTAACGGGAAACGGACATGACTGAAGATTTGTGTGCAAACTGTAACGCGCCGCTCGACATTACGGCGGCAAAGAACGGAGTAATAACGTGCTCGTTCTGCGGCAGCGTATACACGCTGCCTAAAGACGGTCAGAGCGACGCGGTGGTGCGGCTAATATCGGCTGGGCAGACGGCGCTCGACCTGTG
>CASFJH010000082.1 GCA_949294845.1 uncultured Bacillota bacterium
TAAATTAAAATCAGGAGAGACAAATGTTAAAAGAAGGGATGCAGGCTCCGCAGATCGAGCTTAAAGATAAGGACGGCAATATGGTTTCGCTTTCCGATTTTCTCGGAAAAAAAGTTGTGCTGTACTTTTATCCCAAAGACAACACTCCCGGCTGTACGAGGCAGGCGTGCGCGTTCGAAGCGGCGAACGGCGAATTTGAAAAGAAAAACGCTGTCGTAATAGGCGTCAGCAAGGACAGCGTAGAATCGCATAATAAATTTGCGCGAAAATACGGGCTTAAGTTTATTCTGCTTTCCGACCCCGAACTGCAAGCCGTAAATGCATACGGCGTATGGCAGGAGAAAAAGCTGTACGGAAAAACAAGCATGGGAGTAGTCCGCACGACTTTCGTCATAGACGAGAATGGCAGAATTATCAAAATAATGCCTAAAGTCAAGCCCGATACGAACGCGGCCGACGTGCTCGAGCTTATATGATCTTCGGCTTAATACCGCGCCGTTTTTCCTTGCCGCCGCTGATCTGATAACAGCGCCGATAAAAATCGTATTACCGACGCGGGAATATTCATTAATATAATAGCGGCAGAAAGCTTGCGGAAAAGTCATAAAAAATACGGACGGTAACGTCCGTATTTTGTCAGGTTTCGTCCTTAAGCAGCTCGAGAATGTCTTTAGGCGACCACTGCGCTTCGGGATTGACAATGAGTCCTGAAAGCGCCGATTTTTTCTCCTGTAATTTGACAATCCGCTGTTCTATGGTATTTTCGAGTATCAGTTTATAGACCTGAACCGACTTATTCTGTCCCAGTCTGTAAGCGCGGTCGGTGGCCTGATTCATGACAGATTCGTTCCACCACGGGTCGTAATGGATTACGACGTCCGCGCCGGTGAGGTTGAGTCCCGTGCCGCCGGCTTTCAGCGAAATTAAGAAAACCTTCGTGTCGTCGGCGTTAAAGCGGTTGACCAGGCGCATACGCTCCATTTTCGGGGTATCGCCCTTTAAGATATAATGTGAAACGCCCAGTTCGGTAAGCTTGGCACGCAGTATGTCGAGCATGGAAGTAAACTGCGAGAACACCAGAATTTTATGGCCGCCGCTCACCGCCGAGTCGATAAGCTCCAGACAGGCGTCCAGCTTGGCCGAATTGCCGGTATAGTCGGGATAAACGAGGCGCGGCTCGCAGCAAATCTGGCGCAGTCGCGTCAGCATGCTTAAAATTACGACTTTATTAACGTCTGCGCCCGCCGCGATCACGCTGTCTTTGATGAGAGCGAGGTTAGCCGAATACAGCTTCTGCTGTTCGCCTTCGAGAGGATTGGCGATATCGGTTTCCACTTTGGGAGGAAGCTCGGAAAGCACGCCGGTTTTCAGGCGGCGCAGAATGAAGGGGCGGACCAGCTTGTTCAGTCTGGCGGCGGCTTTTTCGTTGCCGCGCACTATTTCCGTTTCGAACGTGTCTCTGAAGCGCGGATAGGTGTAAAGATAACCGGGCATTATGAAATCGAAGATTGACCACAGCTCGGCGAGGCTGTTCTCAATGGGAGTACCGGTCAGCGCGAAACGGTGGTCGGCGTTAAGTTTTTTTACGCTGCGCGCGTTTTTGGTCTCGGGATTTTTGATAAACTGCGCTTCGTCCACCACGGCAACCGAGAACTTCATCTGAGAATAGAGCTCCTCGTCTCTGCGCATCAGTTCGTAAGACGTTATTATGACGTCGGCGTCGGCCGAAGCCGCAACCAGTCTGCGCCGCTCCTCCGCCGAGCCCATAACCGCCAGCGTTTTTATATGCGGCGCGAATTTCCGGAACTCGCCCACCCAGTTGAGAATGAGCGTAGTGGGGCAGACGATAATCGAGGGACGCTTGTTCAGCGACAGGATCAGCGCTATCATCTGAAGCGATTTGCCCAAGCCCATATCGTCGGCAAGGATTCCGCCGAACGAGTATTTGCAAAGCGTTTTAAGCCACCTGAAGCCGGTTTTCTGGTAATTGCGCATAATTTGCCGAACCGATTCTGGCACCTCAATGTCGGCGTTGTCGGCGGCGGACAGCTCGTTTATCATTGCCTTGAATTCGCGGCCGCGTTCCAGGTGGAAGAAGCCGCTCATCAGCTCGCTGTTGATAAACGGCGCGTAATATTTGGGGATTCTGAGCGTTTTTTCGTCGCCGGCCGCCGAAGAAATTTCCAGTATCTCGCTTATCGCCTCCAGCGACGGGTCGTCGAGGTTGACGAACGAGCCGTCCGAAAGCCGGATATAGTTGCGTTTTTCGCGGTACGCTTTCAGCACGGCTATAAGCTCGTCGCGGGTAAAGCCGTCGGCCTCCACGTCCAGGTTGAGCAGGTCGCTTTCCAGCCTTACGCCCACCTTGACGCGGGGCGGCTTTCTCACGCGGAGCTTCTTGAGCCGGTCGTCGAGATAGACCTCGCAGTAAGCGAACAGTTCCGAAACGCCCGACGACATAAACGTATATACCGAAAGCTCGTCGCTGAGAGTCAGCTCGGGATAGGCGGGCAAATACTTTTCCAGCAGCGTCTTCAGCGCGCGCTCAGATTCCCAGTCGCGCACCAGATCGGGCGTAATACGGCTGTCGTCGAGAATGTCCACCTTGACGTCGTCGTAAAGACATTCAAGCCTGCCTTCTATCTCGCCCGCCGCTCCGAGAGCGAGGTAAAGTCTTGCGGTTAAAGGCGCCGCTTCGAAAACTGAAAGATCGACGTCCGTTTCGGCGGCCATGCGCTTGAGAACCTGCGTCAGAACGCTGTTGTAAAACAGCGGCATATCGGCTTCGGCGACGCGGACGGACGGCACGGAATTGAAGCTTTTGAGGAAAGTGAGCACTGTTTCGGAAAAATCGTCGGTCAGGCGGTAAATGCGCGTATCCGTGATAAGATACAGGTAATTCTTGCCGGCGACCGCCTTGAACTGCGGCACGTTGGTGGAAAATTCGTAGCCGCCGTCAATGCGCTTTACTTCGATTTTTCCTTCGAGCGCGTCCTCGCCCGGGACGAGCAGGCGCATACCGTCGCGCACGTTGAGCGTGTTGAACTGCACGAGCTGGCCGGCGAAAATATCGAAAAACGCGTCCACGTCGTTAGACAGCAGACTCAGCTCGTCGCGGTTGCGCACCGCCAGTCCCTCGTCGACGAGGTACATAATCTTTTCGGTATAAGACTTTATAAGAAAGCGTATCAGCCGCTGCGAAACGGGAGTGAACGCTTCGTAAGTATGCACGAGCGACAGCTCCACGCCGTAGCGGCGGTATGCGCCCGTCTGCATACAGGAAACGAAATCGGATATATCTTTTAAGAGGTACTGTCTGCCGCGGCCGATGGTAAAACGCAGAGAAAGCCTGTCTCCGTTTAAGATGAGCACGGGAACGAGTTCGGCTTTAGCCTCGTCCTCGGCCATGCGGCGGGTATGCCTGCGCCTCGAGTATTCGGTAACCAGCTGCAGCGCCGCCGCGCTGGTGACCAGCTTGGGCTTGTCGTTGCGCGGAGCGGAAACGACGGGAGTATTTTCTTCAAACGCGAGCGACGCCGCGACTATATGCTTGCAAGGGCCGTCGAGGCGGTTGAAGGCCGGACAGTCGCACTGATAATCGTACAGACCGCCTTGCTCGTCAAAGGTTATGCTTACTTTATGATCGGTTTCCACGCCGCGAACGACGGCGGAAACACGGGTTTTTCCGTTTTCGTATTCTACGGACGGGGGAAGAACGCGATTATCGTAATAGCGTTTTTTACCGCCGGCCAAGACTTGTCCCTGCGCTTCTGCATAAAT
>CASFJH010000083.1 GCA_949294845.1 uncultured Bacillota bacterium
AAGCTTACTGAGCGCCGCGCGGCAGAGGTTGCAAACAAAAAGCGCGATGGCTATGCTTATTGCGCGCCTTTATTGCGCCGTCAAGCGCTATTGTATCAAATCAAAGGGCAAAATCGCCCGTAGGCGCAATAATTACGAAAGGCAAAATCGTCAGGCAGCGCAAAAAAACCGTCCGTTGCCGGACGGTTTTTTGCTTTGTATGTTGTTCCGCGCGAAATATTCCGCGCTTTGCTGCAAAGATTATCCGCTTTTAAAGCATGAGACTTAAAGCGCTTTTTTGTATATTTCGAGTATCTCCTTAACCGAGGTCTTTCTGGGGTTGCCGCCGGTGCAGGGATCGATGAAGGCGTCCTCGGAAAGCTGTTGGAGATCGCTCTCCTTGATTCCTATGTCGGACAGGCGCTGAGGAATTCCGATATCGACGGACAGCTTTCTGACCGCTTCGATAGCGGAGTCGGCGGCCTGCTCGTCGGTCATGCCATTTACGTCGACACCCATGGCGCGCGCTATATCTCTGTATTTTGCAAGCGCCGCCGGCTTGTTGTACTCCATTACGAACGGCAGAAGCAATGCGTTGGCTACGCCGTGCGCAATGTCAAAACGCGCGCCGAGCGGATGCGCCATCGAATGTACGATGCCCAGTCCCACGTTGGAGAACGCCATACCGGTAACGTATGAGCCGAGCGCCATTTTTTCGCGCGCCTCGGCGTTCTTTCCGTCAGCCACTGCGGTACGGAGATTTTCGGCGATGAACTTGATACTGTTCCAGCTTAAAAGGTCGCTTATGGGAGTGGCGCCGGGCGTGATATACGACTCGATAGCGTGAGTCAGCGCGTCCATACCGGTGGAAGCGGTGAGCCCTTTGGGCATACTCATCATCATTTCGGCGTCGTTGAAGGCAAGCGTGGGAATGTCGTTAGGATCAACGCAAACCAGTTTACGATGCGCTTTTTCGTCGGTAATGACGTAGTTTATCGTCACTTCGGCAGCGGTGCCGGAAGTGGTGGCGAACGCTACCATAGGATAGCCTCTCTTCTTGGTGTCGGCAACGCCTTCAAGCGAAACGACGTCGGCGAAATCGGGGTTTTCCACGATTATGCTGACGGCTTTAGCCGTGTCTATTACGCTGCCGCCGCCTATCGCTATAATGACGTCGGGCTTGAGCTCGTTGAATTTAGCGAGGCAGTCCTTAACATTCTTTACGGTGGGGTTGGCCTTGATGTCGTCGAAAATGCCGTACTTGACTCCTGCATTGTCCAGAACGTCGGTAACCATTTTCGCTACGCCGAACTTCACGAGATCCTTGTCCGTCACGACGAGAGCGCTGTTATATCCGCGCCGCTTGAGCTCTGCGGGCAGCTCTTTGCGGCAGCCTGCTCCGAAATAGCTGGTTTCGTTAAGTACCATTCTTGCCATGTTATCATTCTCCTTTTTTATTGTTTTGTAATTTGTCTGAATTATACTACCCGCCGCGCTTTTTGTCAAGCATACTGACCGCGTAAAGCCGAGCCCCTGCCGCCGCGCCGCCGTCTGGCGCAACCCGTCTGACGCAGCCCGTCAGCAAAAACGCTTTGTCCGCGCTTTCAACCGCCGTCGGTCTTCCCGTCCTCTCGCTCTGACGGCGTTTTGCTCTCTGCCGGCGTCTCAGGCTCCTGCGCCTCGCAAGCTTTGCTCTCGGCTTCTTTCGCTTCAGTCTCCGGCTTATACTTTAAATAATAGCGGATTAGAAAAGCCGTCGGTCCGACAAAAAACGCCAGCACTATCGATATATTCCACAGAACGTATTTTTTTGCCGGAAATCCGCACAGCGCGAGACGCGTCAGCGCAAAAACGGCGACAGCGTACTGGACGAGAAAAACCGGAAGGATTACGGCAAGCGGTTTTACCGCAAAAAGCGCTACTCTCATCTCAGCGCCTCTTCTATCCGGCGGCGCATTTCATTTACGTCGTCGATCCGGTTAAGCTCCTGTTTGAGCGTTTTGGTGTCGGGAACGCCGTGCAGATACCAGCCGAGATGCTTGCGCATATTGACTGCGACGTACCTCGGAGGAAAATATTCCAGCATATAGTCTATATGCCTGAGTATAACGTTCCTGAGTCCGTCGCCTACGCCGCCGCCTATCTCGGCGAAAATGTCGGGATGACCGAGCGCTCCGCGGCCTATCATGACGCCGGAAACGCATTTAAGGCGGTATTCGGCGGTGCCTGCGTTGTCTATATCGCCGTTGCCGATAACTGGTACCGACACTGCTGCCGCCACTTGCGCTATCTTGTCCCAGTCGGCCTTGCCTCGGTACATCTGCTCGGCGGTTCGGCCGTGAACGGTTACGGCGGACACGCCCTCGCTCTCCAGCGCGCGGGCGAGACTGACTGCGGTAAATTCGTTTTCGCCGTAGCCCAGTCTTATCTTTACGGTGACGGGTATGCCGCCGCCGTGCTTTACAGCCGCCGCGGCGCACGCCGCCGCCCGCGCGATATCGCGGCCGAGCGCGCTTCCTTCGCCGTTGCGCACAACCTTTGCGACGGGACAGCCCATGTTGATGTCTATTATATCGAAGCGGCGTATTTCGGGCCGCTCGGCGGCCTTTGCGAACACCTCCGGCTCTCCGCCGAAAAGCTGCACGCAGGACGGTGTTTCGCAAGGCGCCGTGCGCAGCATTTCAACCGTCCGGGCGTTATCGTACAGCAGCCCCTTGCAGCTTATCATTTCGGTCGTGGTCAGCGCTGCGCCGTAATCGCGGCACAGTCTGCGGAAAGCTATGTCGCCGTAGCCCGCCATAGGGGCGAGCAGCGCCTTTCCGGCAAGCTTTACTCTGCCGATATGCAGTGCGTTCACTTACCGTATCTCCCGATAAATTCTTCCGCCGCCTTATTGAGCGCCGTTTCAGGCTCGACTCCGCTCAGCGCCGAAGCCGCGATAAGCGCGAACGCCGACTGCGCGAAGTCGCCCTTGTCAAGCGCCTCGCGCGCGGCCTGCTCCATGGCGGAGGCGGTTACCGCGCCGTCGTATTTGGCGGCTTTTTTCACGGCTTTGCCTATCTTGAGCGCCGACGGAAAGCCTTTGGGGAGGCGCGACAGAATATCGTACAGCGACTCGTAACTCTTTTCCTTCGCCTTGGCCTTTTCCCACGCGGTCAACGCTTCCGCCGCGTCCGAAGCGGTATCCTTGCCGAATATGTGCGTATGCCTGAAATACAGCTTGCCGCACAGTCTGCTGAGCACCTCGCTCAGTCCGAACTCGCCCGCCCTTTCGGCAATATCGCAGTGGAATACCGTCTGCAGCAGAACGTCTCCTATCTCTTCGGTCATTGCGTCTGTATCGCGCGCGTCGATGGCGTCCACGGCCTCGTAAGCTTCCTCGATAAGGTTCTGTCTGATGGAGTCGTGCGTCTGCTCTCTGTCCCAAGGACAGCCGCCGGGCGCGGTCAGTCTCTTCATTATGCGCATCAGATCGCCGAAACACGCCACGCTTTTATTCAAAGAGCCGTCGCCCTCTATGCGCAGCGACGCGTCAATTCCGTATTTCTTCTGCCTGTCCGCTTCCTCCAGCGTTATCTTTAACCGCTTTCCGCCCGACGCGAACAAGCACGCCGTCTGAGGCGCGTAAAACTTCAGCAGCGCGAGTTTTACGTCGCCGGCGAGCAGCCTGTCGTCCAGCTCTGTCACGGTAAGACCGAGCGCGGTGTCAAGACAGGGGCAATCGCCGGCTATGTCCGTAGCCGAAAGCGTTACGTCGGAAACGTCCACGGCGCCGGGAATAACGTCGACCGGCACTCCGCGCGCCTGCAGCTCTCTTACCGCGCCGTCGCGCCCCGTCCCGTCGGTGCAGTACACCGCGTCGCCCGCTTCGGCCAGCCTGTCGGCGATAAGAGCGTTAAGACTGTCGAAATTCTCCGCCGTCTCGAAAAGTCCGTCGAAGGACCGGGCTCCGTACCTTTTAAGCCGTCTGCCGGCGGGACTCTTTATCGTCTTGACAAAAAGCGCGTCCGCGTCCTTTATCGCCGCCTTGCCGCGCAAGCTTATATCGTTTTTGCCGTAACCCAATCCGACTGCCGTTATCATGTCCGTGCCGTTCTCCTTCTGCTTTTTTCCGCTATATTATACCACGCGCTCCGCCGTTTGTCACTCACTTTCCGCAATTTTCGGCAACTCGGCTCACCGCCGCGCCTTGCTCCGTCCATACCTTTCTCCGCTATTCGCGCTAGCGCAGTCTATATCTTTTCTCCCGATTTTTGCTGCGGTTTTTCGCTCGGTTTTGCGTCTCTTTCGCTTTCCGAGCCGTTTGCGCCGGCGATTTTGCCGCATAAAATGACTTTCTGCGCAAAAAAAATTCCGGAAACGGTTCCGGAATTTTATGCGCCGCCGATCTTAAGCGGTATCAGCCGACTCTCCGAGGACTTCTGCCGACACTTCAGACAGCCGGCTCTGCGGCGTCAGCCGTTTTTCGGACTGCCGGCTTCGCGGTATACGCCTGCTCTTCTCCGTCTTGCTTCAGCGACAGCCGCTCCGCGGACTTCTGCCGCGGTACGGCTGTCACGCGCTCTCGTTTTCGGGGAGAAAATAGCAGTTTTCGGCAGGCGGAAACTTTTCTCCCTTTTTCACTCTTACGGTGCCGATGCGCTCGCCGGTGGAAGCGAACACGTCGTAATCGGCGGTCTTAGGGGCGATCTCGCCCGAATACAGAGTTCTCATTTGTTCCCTCCGTATCTAGTTTATGTCTCAATGCGGAGCAAACAACCGTTGTAAATAATGTCAGAGAGACGAGGCGAGCGCCGCGAACTCGGAGGGCGTAAGTGACTGCTCTCCGTCGGAAAGCGCCTCCGCGGGATTGCAATGGACTTCTATCATGGCGCCGTCGGCGCCTACGGCTTTTGCCGCGCGCGTAAGCGGCGCTACATATGCGCGAACTCCGGCGGCATGGGACGGATCGACTATGACGGGCAGATGGGTGCGCGATTTGAGCACGGGAACGGCCGAGATGTCAAGCGTATTGCGCGTTGCGCGTTCAAACGTGCGTATGCCGCGCTCGCAAAGTATGACCTCCGCATTGCCCGAAGCCATGATATACTCGGCGGCGTTGAGCCATTCGTCTATGGTAGCGCTCATGCCGCGCTTCAAAACGACCGGTTTGCCGGCGCGTCCCGCCTCCTTAAGCAGCTCGAAATTCTGCATATTGCGCGCGCCTATCTGGATAGCGTCGGTATATTTTACGGCCGTCTCTAGGCTGTCGAAATCTATTACCTCCGTAATGCACGCCAGTCCGACGCTGTCCGCAGCGGCCTTCAGCATTTTAAGTCCCTTCTCGCCCAGCCCCTGAAAGGAATACGGCGACGTGCGCGGTTTGTAAGCGCCTCCGCGCAGAACACCGGCGCCGGCGCGTTTGACTGCGGCGGCGGTGGTAAACATCTGCTCCTCGTTCTCCACCGCGCATGGCCCTGCGATAAGAGTGAAGCCGCCGCCTATGACCGCGCTTCTGAGCGTGACGCGCGTGGGAGACGGATGAAACTTGATATTGCACAGCTTATAGCTTTCGGTGACGGGCACCAGCTTTTCCACGCCGTCGTGCGTCTCGAGATTGGCGCCGGAAAGGCGCGTTTTGTCGCCTATGACGCCTATTATCGTGACCTGTTCGCCGCGCGACTCGTGAACGGACAGTCCGCGTCCGCGCACTACGTCCTCGACTTTTTTTATGTCCGCCGCCGAAGCGGTCGGCTTCATGATTATTATCATGTTCTGCTCCTTGTTTTACTCAAAAAGGCGAATCCGTCGATCCGCCTTTCTTTAAATGAGCGCGGCCGGCTCGGGCGCGCCCGTTTTTAAGTTGCCTTACGATAAGCACGCCTTACTTGCTGTACTTGTCCTCGTCGCTCCACGAATACATTTTGCGCAGCTCGGCGCCCACTTTTTCAAGCTGGTGCTCCGACTCGAGACGGCGGGTAGCGTTAAAATACGCGCGGCCGTTGTTGTTCTCGGCGATCCACTTCGAGGCGAAGGTGCCGTCCTGAATCTCGGACAAAATCTTCTTCATTTCCTTTTTGGTCTCGTCGGTGATGAGGCGCTTGCCGGTGGTGTAGTCGCCGTACTCGGCCGTATCGGATATGGAGTAACGCATAAATCCGAAGCCGCCGCGATAGATAAGGTCGACTATAAGCTTCATCTCGTGAATACACTCGAAATATGCGTTCTGCGGATCGTAACCGGCTTCCACCAGCGTTTCAAAGCCCGCTTTCATGAGCGCGGTAACGCCGCCGCAAAGGACGGCCTGCTCGCCGAACAGGTCGGTCTCGGTCTCGCAGCGGAACGTGGTCTCGAGCACGCCGGCTCGGGCGCCGCCGATACCGAGCGCGTAGGCCAGAGCAATCTCGAGCGCTTTGCCGGTGTAATTCTGCTCGATGGCGACGAGACAGGGCACGCCTTTGCCTTCGAGATATTCGCTCCTGACTGTATGGCCGGGGCCTTTGGGCGCGATCATGAACACGTCGACGTTGGAGGGCGGAACTATCTGCTTGAAATGGATATTGAATCCGTGCGCGAACGCGAGCGCTTTGCCCTCGGTGAGATTGGGCTCTATGTCCTCGCGGTACAGCTTTGCCTGTCTCTCGTCGTTGATAAGTATCATGATGACGTCGGCCATTTTTGCCGCTTCGGCCGCAGTCGTGACTTTAAGACCGGCCTTTTCAGCCTTCTCCCACGACTTGGAGCCTTTGTAAAGTCCGACGACGACTTTTATGCCGCTCTCGTGCAGATTGAGCGCGTGCGCGTGTCCCTGCGAGCCGTAACCGATAATGGCGACCGTCTTTTTCTTAAGATAGTCGAGATTGCAATCGTGCTCATAATAAATCTTTGCCATATTATTATGCTCCTTTACCAAATTAACGTTTTAAACAATTATACGGCAATTAAGCGCGTTTGTCAATTTCGTTTGACTATTTTTGACGAAAATAATATAATTGAATTATGGAAATCTGTGATTTTAACGCAATCGATTCGGTGTCCCTGCTGTCGGGAGTGACCGAGGTTGTCGCTCCGCTGGTGAGATTGGTCGCCGGCCGTTCGTCAAATCCGGCCTCCGACTGGGGACTGTATTATTATATGCTCGCCCGAGCCGGCCGCACGGGCGATCCCGTCGGGTTCATGCGCGAGCTCATTCTCGCCGACGTCAATCCGATGTCGGTCAATCGCGACGGCGCTCTTACCGGAGAGCTGTCGCGCGAGCTTAAGATTCTTCGCGCTCTCGCAATGACGACCGCAAAGGACATTCCGTCCCTTAAATCGCACCTTGACGAGCTTCCCTCCGTATCGGTTGCCGGCGCGCCCGAGTTCCGCGCGGAAGAGTTTGTCTCCGACTGGAAGCAAAACGGCTACGGCGTGTTCAGGCAGAGCGTCGCGTTTTTATGGGACGGCTCGGCCAAATGTCTGCGCCCCGTCAGGTACGTTACGCCCATAAAGATGTCCGACCTCAAGGAATACGAGGAGGAACGCGCGCGCATTTACGACAATACCGTCTGCTTCGTCGAGGGGCTGCCGGCGAACAACGTTCTGCTTTACGGCGACCGCGGAACGGGAAAATCCAGCACCGTACACGCCGTGCTCAACGCGCTAAGCAACCGCGGACTCAAGCTGATAGAGCTGAGCAAGTACGCTATACGCGACCTGTCGGAAATAGCCGGACTTCTGCCGCAGAATATGCGCTTTCTGCTGTTTATAGACGACCTTTCTTTTGAAAGCAGATCGGACGATTACGCCGAGCTCAAAGCCGCGCTTGAAGGATCAGTTTCGCGCTCGTCCAATATGCTGATTTACGCCACAACCAACCGCAGACACCTGCTTAAGGAAACCCATTCCGACCGCGAGGGCGACGATCTGCACGCCGGAGACACCATACAGGAGCAGCTGTCGCTGTCGGACAGATTCGGTCTTACCGTAACTTTCATGACGCCTTCGAAAAAAGAGTTTTTCTCAATCCTGTGCGGTATCCTCGCCGACCGCGGCGTAACGCTGCCGCCCGACGAGCTGTCGCTGCTTGCCGAACGCTGGGCGCTGTCGCGCGGCGGCCGCAGTCCGCGCGCCGCAAAGCAGCTTGCGGATATTCTGGAAAGCCGCATCAAGCGCGGCCTCGACTATAAGGACGCGCTATGAAAAAACTCCCTTCTCTGCGCTCTGTCGCGACGATGGGGCTTGTATTGGTAATCGCCGGGTTTGTCAGAGCGGTTTCGGTACATTCGTTCGTAAACCCCAATAATTTCGCGCCGGGCGGCGTAAGCGGCCTGTCGGTCATGCTCTACTACCTCACTAAAGTAAACTCGGGCATATACCTATTTGCGACCAACCTTCCGCTGCTTATCGTCGCTTTTATATTTATACGCTTCTCGTTCGCGATCAAAACGACGGTGTCGCTGCTCGTCTCGTCGGGCTTTCTGCTGCTGTTCGAAAAAACAAACTTTTATACATACACCGAAAGCCCCATTCTGGCGGCCGTGGCGGGCGGACTGCTCAGCGGCGTTGCGGTCGCGTTTATGTTCTACACCGGCGGCTCGTCGGGCGGCACCGATATTATTGCCACCATAATACACGAAAAATTCCGCTCGGCCGGCGTAAGCTGGTTCATCTTCGCGCTTGATTCGGTAGTGGTTTTCGCGTCCTTCTTCGTTTACGATATGCGCCTTACGCCGGTGCTGCTCGCTCTCGTCAATATGTTCTGCTCGGCGCGTATGTGCGACTTCATCTTAAGCGGCGCAAAATCCGCCGTCAAGTTCGAAGTGATCACTCCACACCCCGAACGCCTCACTGCGGAGCTTCTCGGCTCCCTGCACCGCGGCGTTACCGCCCTTCAGGCGACCGGTATGTACGCCAACAGCGAAAAAACGCTCATTATCTGCATCGTCCGCCGCCGCCAGATAGGGCAGTTCCAGAGAATAATAAAAAAATACCCCGACACGTTCGCCTACCTTTCAAACGCCACGGAGGTATTGGGTAAAGGCTTCAGTAAATAGTACGCCGCGCATAGAGCAAGCCTTAAACGGCGCTTAAGCGTACAGTAAACCTCGGCATCACGCCGCGCTATAGTCGCCGAAGCCGTACTCCTATATGATAAAGCCGCCGCTTCAGCTGTACTCCTATATGAAAAGTATGCTCAGCGCTATAAGCGTCTGAGCGGAAAAATAGACCGCCAGGTTGACCGCGCCCAGCGGTCTTATGTTTTTTGCGGGAGAAAATATATAAAAGGCGAGTATTATGTCGCTGAAAAGAAACAGTCCGGCGCCGACTGCCGCTACGATACCGGCAACGCTTACAGCGGCTGCGGCCGCCGCGGCAAACGAATACACTACTGCAAAGGAGTAAATCGCGCACGGAGCAAGCAGTCCGCCGTATGAAAAACGCAGCGCCTTATACGTTATAACGACGAACAGCGCTGCCGACGCCGCCGCGACGAGCGGCACCGGCCAGCCGTGTCCGTCAATCGCGCAGTAATAAAATATGTATGCGATATGTCCGGCAAAAAACGCCGCCATTCCACCGAGAAACAGCGCCGTTTCGTGCTTTTTTTCGTCGATATTCTTTATCGCCAGCAGAAAATCGCCCGCGACTCCGGCGAGCAGTCCGGCGATAAGCGGCACCCACAGCCGCGCCGAAGCGCCCGCCAGGGCGGAGCATACGCAGCCCACGGCGGTAAACAAAGCGCCGCCTGCAAACTTAAGCAAAACTTTTAAACGTCCGCTCATACGGCAGTCTCCTTGCGCTTTAAGCACGCTTCCGTAAAAGTATATTTCCCGTTACGGTGTATTTCCGCTTACAGTATACTTCTTCGGCAGCGAAATGTCAATACCGTTCTTGAAATCTGCCGTTAAAAAACGAGCGACGGTCTTTTCCGCTTTTTAACGCCCGATTTAAGGAGTGCCGACGTTTTACTTAAGGCCGCGTTCGGAGACGAAACGTCATTCGCACAGAAAAGTTATAAACTTTATCATGAAAATATCGCCCGCCACATAAGCGCTCCTGCCCGGCTGGCGCAGGATCACATACTGCACGCCCACCGCGTCTATGACGCCCGTCTGCGACGCCATGCCGCCGCTCATCTGAAAATCGATCTTTACCGTCCTGCCTATATTGGCGGCAAGCAGCTGCTGATACGTTCCGCGGTAAGGCGGCTGATTGAAATCCAGTCCCGTTTCGGGCTTTATGTAACAATCGCTCATACTTAAAAACTCCCCGATTTTTCTCAAGATAATGTATTATATGCCGTCAAAAGCGGCAAAGTAACGCGTAACGGTTGATTTTTTTGCCCCGATGTCGTATAATTTTCTCGTATGGGCGCTTTGGAAAGCTATCTGAAAAATACCGGTACCGGCGGCGGCGAAAAGTTTTCGCGCTTTCTCGATCTGTTGTCCGAATGGAACGGTAAATTCAATCTCACCGCCATCACCGACCGCGAGGACGCCGAGATAAAGCACATCATCGACAGCCTTCTGGGCGCCGAATTCATACGCGGCGACAGCGTGCTCGACATAGGCGCCGGCGCGGGCTTCCCTTCGATACCGCTCGCCATCGCCATGCCGGACAAGAAATTTACGCTCGTCGACAGCCTCAATAAGCGCGTCGGGTTTCTCAACGCAGCGATAACCGAGCTCGGTCTGGACAACGTTACGGCGTTGCACAGCCGCGCGGAGGATCTTCCCAGGACGCTGTACGACACCGTTACCGCGCGCGCGGTCGCGCCCATGAACGTGCTCGCCGAATACTGCCTGCCTTTCGTCAGAACGGGCGGCGTAATGCTCGCTTACAAGGGCTCAACGGTGGCCGGCGAGCTGGCCGAGGCGCAAAACGCAATACGCGTGCTGGGCGGCGGTCAGCCTCAGGTGTATACCAAAACGCTATGCGCCACAGGGCGCGAGCCCGTCGGCCGCACGTTCGTCGTTATAGAAAAGCTGCGTCCCTCGCCGCACGCTTACCCGCGCGGCGGCAACAAACCGCGGCTTAAGCCGCTGTGACGGCCGTTACCGTTCAATATCGCGGGGCGCCGGCCTCGAAAAAAGGCGCCGTTACCGCAAAAGGAGGACATCATGGATAAAAATACCGTTACGATCGAAAACCAATACCTCGCCGTAAAAGCCAGACTCACGGGAGGCGCGCTCACAAGCGTAAAAGACAAAGGCCGCGGAGAAGAACTGCTTTACCAGCCGCGCAAAGACTCGTGGGACGACCAGGATATAATAATATTCCCCTTCGTGGCGCGGCTTAAAGACAAATATTACGAGCTGGACGGCAGAAGATACGATATGGAGATACACGGAGTCGCCCGCAAAAGCGATTTCGCCGTCGAATCCGTTTCGCAAAGCGCCGTCACGCTTTTGCTGTCGAGCAACGCCGATACGATGAAGCGCTATCCCTTCCCCTTTGAGCTGCGCGTTTCTTATAAGCTCGAGGGCAAAAAGCTTACTACCTCGCTGTCAGTTACCAATACGGGAAACGGCGAGCTTCCCTTCATGCTCGGCGGACATCCCGGCTACAGACTGGATTGCCGCGAGAACCCCGAGCTGACCGACACGAGCGGCAACTTCATCGTGTGGGAAAAGCGCGACTACAAATATCTGACTCTCGACGAGTCGGGCGGCTTTATAACGGGCGAAGCAGACTTCGGCACCTCGGAAGGGTTCGAGACGACCAAGGACTTTTTCGTCAGATACAATACTCTCATGATAAAAAACTTCGAGGGCCCTTTGCTCCTTAAAAAGCGCACGCGCACACTGCGGTTTACGCTGGGAAAAGTTCCCGTTCTGGCTTTCTGGAGCAATCCGAAGTTCGGCGACTATATCTGCATCGAGCCTTGGTTCGGCCGTCCCGACGACGTGGAGCCGGTGCGCGAATTCCGCAATAAACCGCTCATGAACACCCTCGCGGCAGGCAAAACGTTCAGATATACCTACTCGATGGAAGTGCTCTGACAACAGCGGTTTATTTAGCGAGATAAGCGGTTTCCGCTCCGATAATTTTGTAAAACCCACGACATTCCGCACGCTCTTGCGTGCGGTTTTTACTTTCCGGCGCCCGTACGGCGACTTATACCTCCGCGCGCATTCCTTTCCTCTCCGCTTTCGCGCTTATCCGTCCGGCGCACGTTCCTTTCCGCATTTACGGAGCCTTTTCGCTCCTGTTTCCGCAATCTTATCGTCCGCATTTTCCGCGGCGGTGCTTTCGACGGGGGCGTTTCTCGCGGACCGGCTGTCCTCCCATAAGGCGCCGCCGTCTTTTGTCTGTCCGGATTGCCGGACGCGGGCGGTCTCATTTACGGCGGAGCGCCTCTTTATGCAAAGCAGGATAATGAACATTGCCAGAGGAAAAGCGGCGGCGTAAAGCAGTCCCGATCTCAGCGGCGAGCCGAGCAGATCGAAACGGCCGCCCAGTATTCCTACGACGGTCGGACCAACGGTGCAGCCGGCGTCGCCTGCCAGCGCGAGCATTGCGAACATGGGAGTTCCGCCGTCCGCGATGCGCCCCGAGGCCAGACTGAGCGTACCCGGCCACGCCATACCGATACTCAGTCCGCATATCGCGCAGCCGATAAAGCCGACTGCGGGAACGGGCGCCGTTGCGGTCAGCAGCAGTCCGGCGGCGTTGAGCGCAACGCATACGGTAAGAGTTTTTTTGAGCGGCAATTTCCTGCCGGCGACGCCGTACAGCGTACGCGACAGCCCCATAAACGCCGCGAATAATCCGGCGCCCAGCAGGTCGCCCGTTTCCTTGTTAACGCCCAGTCCGGTCTCGGTAAACAGCGAAGCCCACTGTCCCACGGCCTGTTCGGCGGCTCCTCCGCAGAACATGACGACGAGCGTCAGCCAGAACAGCGCGGAGCCGAACAGCTTTTTATAACCTCCGCCTTCCGTCTGCGCGTCGGGCGGAAGAGGGCAGCGCGCAAAGAGCGGAATATTGCTTAGCGGCGCCGCCGCCCACAGAACGGGTATAAGAAACCACAGCCGGTCGGGAAGCAGCGCGTTCATGACGGTCGTAAAAACGATAACGCCTACCGCGCCCCAGCTGTAAAACGAATGAAGCAGACTCATTCCTGCCGACTTGTCGTCAGACGGTATCGAATCCACGATGGGACTTACTATCACTTCGTTCAGACCGCCGCCTACAGCCATAAGCGCGAACGCCGCGCACAGCCCGGCGAAAGCGTCTGTCGCGAGCGGCAGAACTCCCAGCATGATAAGGCCCGACGCGCCCGAAAGATCGGCAATTACCGCGCTGAGCCTGTAGCCTAACGCCGGAACGGCTTTGCCGGCAAGGGCGTCGGTCAGCATTTGAGTGAGAAAGTTAAGCGCGATGAGCAGCGAAAGCTTTTCGACCGACACGCCGTAACGGGAGGAAAAAACAATAAACAGCAGCGGCGGCATATTGACTATGGCGGACTGAGTTATATATCCTGTATAGCAAGCGGCCAAAGTTGCCCTGTATCCACATCTTTTTGTCATGATTCCGTAAAACGCAGAAAAATTTTTTCTACCGCCATTATATGCGGACGGCTTTTGCCGGGTGAGCGCCGGCGTATTGCGGCAAACGCCGCGGCGATAAGGAATTTTAGCGCAACGTTTTATGCGAAATAAAGTTTGACAAACTGCGCGCGGCAGTATATAATAGGTAGAAGAACGCCTTTACCGAACCCTTATGAGAATAGATAAATTTCTTAAAACAGCAAGAATACTCAAACGACGCGCCGTCGCCAACGACGCGTGCGGCATCGGCCGCGTCTCGGTAAACGGCAAGACGGTAAAACCGGCTTATCGCGTAAAACCGGGCGACGTAGTAAGCGTTGAGCTGGGTAGCAGGACGGTTACGCTCAGGATAACGGCCGTCAAAGACAACGCGACTAAGGAGGAGGCAACCGACCTGTATGAAGTCATCTCCGACAAATAAAACCGTAGCTATAGTCTTGGGCGCCGGCAAGGGCAGCCGATCCGATCTCGGTTATAACAAGATGTTTTTCCCTATGGGAGAAAAGACGGTTATTCAAACGGCGGTCGACAAGTTCCGCATACCCGAAATAAGCGAGATAATCGTCGTCGCCGCGCAATCCGACCTCTGTCGCGTGAAAGCCATGTTTCCCGACCTGACCGTAATAGCGGGGGGAAAGACGCGCAGCGACAGCGTGCGCCGCGCGTTGGAGCATCTTGAAAGCAAAAGCTTCAAAGTGGCGCTCATTCACGACGGCGCACGCCCTTTCGTCTCGCAGAAGCTGATAAGAAAAGTCATAAAAACCGCGGCCGCGTCGGGCAGCGCGATACCCGTGCTCCCCGTCGTCGACGCGCTTAAAGAGGTGTCCGACGGCTACATCCGCACCACTTTGGTACGCGACGTTACCGCTTGCGCGCAAACGCCGCAAGGTTTCGAATTTATGCGGATCAGGCGCGCCTATGCCCTCACTATAGGCGAATTCGCGGACGACAGCGAGGTTTACGAGCGCTCCGGCTACGATCCTAAGACCGTACCGGGCGAATTCTCAAACGTCAAGCTCACTTATCCGCACGACTTTATGCGCGCGGAGTTTATGTCCGTCGGGTACGGCTTCGACGTTCATCAGCTTAGAGAAGGCCGTCCGCTGATACTCGGCGGCGTGACGATCCCTTACGAACGCGGCCTTTACGGACACAGCGACGCAGACGTCCTTATCCATGCTGTAATTGACGCCGTGCTGGCGTCGGCAGGTCTGCCCGATATAGGCGTCAACTTTCCCGACACCGATCCGCAGTATAAGGACATCTCCAGCGCTGTTCTCCTCGAGCGTGCGATGAGCGCCGTAAAGAAAGCCGGCTACCGCGTGGGCAGCGTTTCGGCGACAGTCGTCGCCGAGGCTCCGCGCCTCGCTCCGTACATCGTCAGAATGCGCGCTTCGCTTGCTGCGCTGATCGGTATCAACAAAGACAAAGTAAGCGTTTCGGCAACGACATCCGAAAATCTCGGCGCCACCGCCGAGGGCAAGGGCATTGCGGCCAAAGCCGTCGCCATATCGTACCGCGTCATCCCCGAAAATGAAAATCGACAATAACGTAACCATAATCGACAAACCTCCCCGACGGTTTCTCAAGCCGGCGCACATTATTTCACTCGGCTTCCTGTCGGTCATACTGCTGGGTACATTTTTCCTTTCGCTTCCCGTTTCAAATAAAGACGGGGGCTGGCTTTCTTTTACCGATTCGCTATTTACGGCGACCAGCGCGGTATGCGTTACCGGTCTTGCGGTGGTTCCCACCGCGCCCACGTTCACCGGCTTCGGACAGGCGGTCATGCTTATCCTTATCCAGACGGGCGGTCTCGGACTGATGACGCTGTCTACTCTCGTACTGATGCTGCTCCGCCGTAAGATAACGCTCAAGGACCGTCTGGTGCTTACCGAAGCGCTTAACCGCGACGAAACGAACGGCGTGGTGCGGCTGGTCAGGCGCATACTCGTGATGACCGTGCTTATCGAAGCCGTAGGCGCGGCGCTGCTTCTCCCCCCGTTCGTTATGCAGAACGGCGCGGCAGGCGTGTGGCAGGCGGTGTTCACCAGCGTTTCGGCGTTCTGTAACGCCGGTTTCGATCTTTTCGGAACGGCGTCCGGACCTTATGTTTCGCTTACCGGATATGTCAGCAGCGTTACAGTATCGGTCACGGTCATGCTGCTCATCGTAATAGGCGGCATAGGCTTTTCGGTAATATCGGAAATTTTTTCCTTCAGGTTCCGCTTTTCCCGTCTCAGTCTCCATGCAAAGCTCGCGCTGATCGTCACCGCCAGCCTTATCCTGTTCGGCTTTCTGTTCTTTATAATCGCCGAGCAGAACGCCTCCCTTTCGGGACTCAACGCTGGCGACAAAGTAATGGGCGCGTTCTTTCTGTCGGTGACCGCACGCACGGCCGGGTTCAATACCGTCGACCTGACCGCCATGCATCCGGCCAGCCGCGCGGTAATGATGGGACTGATGTTTATAGGCGCGTCGCCCGGCTCTACCGGCGGCGGTATAAAAACGACCACCTTCGCAATCTTTCTGTTCATGACCATATGCGGATTCAAAGGCTCGGACGAGCTGGTCATCATGAAGCGCAACATCAAGACGAAAACCGCCTATAAATCGGTCACCGTGGTGGTGACCGGCGTAGTGCTGGTATTGGGGCTGACCGTGCTGCTGCTTTTCACCGAACGGGAGAATCTTACGGCGGTCGGGCTGTACTCGCTAGACTACATCATGTTCGAAGCGTTTTCGGCATTCGGCACCGTAGGCGTAAGCTGCGGCATCACGCCTTATCTGTCGGCCGTAGGCAAATTTGCCGTAGCGTTCGTCATGTTCTGCGGCCGCGTAGGTCCGCTCACTATAGGCGTTATGTTTGTGGCTAAGCACACAGAGCTGCTCAGATATCCCGACAGCTCGCTTATGATAGGCTGAGCCGCAAGGAGGAATTATGTCTAAAATCGTAAAAAATCAGTACGTCGTCATAGGTCTGGGCCGCTTCGGCATCGCCCTTACCAAATGTCTCTTTGCAGAGGGCGCCGAAGTGCTCGTCATCGATCGCGATCCCGAAAAAATCAACGAGATTGACGCCTACTGCACTCAGGCGGTATGCGCAGACGCCACCGACGAGCGCGTTCTCGCAAAGCTCGGCGTGAGAAACCTCGACGTCGCCATCGTCTGCATTGCCAGCGATATCGAATCGAGCATATTCGTCACGCTGCTTTTAAAACAGCTCGGCATACCCAAAATCATAGCAAAGGCGCAGGACGCTAAGCATAAACACGTTCTGGAAAGGATCGGCGCCGATTACGTCATCGTCCCCGAAGAGGAAATGGGCGAAAAGCTGGCCGTCTCGCTCGTCAAACCCAACATGATTGAAGTTCTCTCCCTCTCCAATCAGTTCCGTATCGTCGAAATCCGCACTCCGCAGAAATGGCAGGGTAAATCGCTGCTCGAGCTCAATCTCAGAACTACCGAGCGCATTTCCATCATTCTCATAAAGCGCGGCGAAACGGTGATTGCTCCGCCCACTGCCGAATGTGTTCTGCTGCCCGATGATATACTCGTAATTGCGGGCGCAGTCGCCGACATCAAGCGGCTTAGCACTAAAGCAACCGCAAAGGTTCTGGAGGACTGACTCCTCCGACATTTGCAGTCCGATTAATGTTTTCCGGCAAAATTCTACGCCGTGTGTAACCGGTTACACACAAAAAACCGACTTATAACGGAGTTAAACAAAATGAAATTCATGGACGACAACGTTCTTCTCGAAAGCCCTTCGGCAAAAAAGCTTTACGAGGCCTGCCGCAGTCTGCCCATAATCGACTATCACTCGCACCTCGTTCCGGCAGAGATAGCCGGCGACAGAAAGTTCCGCAACCTGACCGAGCTGTGGCTGTCGGGCGACCATTACAAATGGCGGCTGATGCGCGCGTGCGGCGTACCCGAAAACCTTATCACCGGCGACGGCGACGAAAAAGCCAAGTTCAGGGCGTTCGCTTCCGCCGTGGAAAAAGCGCCGGGCAATCCGGTGACCGTCTGGTCGCAGTTCGAGCTTAAGACGTATTTCGGCGTCGACGCCGCTCTCACCGTCCAAAGCGCTGACGAAATTTACGACCGCACAGCCGAAATGATGAAGGGACGCGGCTTTTCGGCGCGCGACTTCATAACGCGCTCGGGCGTGGAAACGGTATGCACTACCGACGATCCGGCCGACGATCTGGCGTACCACGAAAAACTCGCCGCCGACGCGCCCGGTTTCAGAGTTCTGCCCTCCTTCCGCCCCGACAAGGCCCTCAACGTGGAAAAGGACGGCTTTGCCGATTACGTCCGCAGTCTGGGCGTAAGCACTCTCGACGAGCTCAAGCTGAAGCTTAGCGAAAGGCTCGACTTTTTCGTCGCGCACGGCTGCAAAGTCACCGACTGCGCGCTAGACGGCTATACGTTCGCGCCGGTCCCCGACGAAACCGTCGCGCACATATTCGCTTCCGCGCTTAAGGGCGACAAAATCTGCGCGCGCCAGGCCGAAAATTACCGCACCCATATGCTTCTGTTCCTCGCCGCAGAATACAAACGCCGCGATCTTGTGATGCAGCTGCATTTCAGCTGCCGGCGTAACGTCAATTCCGAGGCATACGGCAGACTGGGTCCCGATTCGGGATACGACACCATCGACGTCTCGCCGGAAATTTCCAAGCTCGCAATGTTTTTCGACGCGCTGGGCGAAAACCTGCCCAAAACCGTGGTGTACTCGCTCAATCCTTACGACGACAAAATAATAGACACCGTCACGGGCGCTTTCCAGCGCGGCTGCGGCTATATTCAGCACGGCAGCGCATGGTGGTTCAACGACACTTATCACGGCATACGCTCGCATCTGCGCACACTGTGCGAATACGGCGCGCTTGGAACCTTCGTCGGAATGCTTACCGACTCGCGGAGCTTTTCGTCGTATGTAAGGCACGACTACTTCCGCCGCATACTCTGCGGCGTCGTCGCAGAAGAGATCGACCGCGGACTGTTTCCTCTCGCCCAGGCGGAAAAGCTTGTGCGCGACGTTTCGTATTACAACGTCAAAAACTATCTCGGGCTGTAACGCCGACGGCCTTTAAAAGCTTCGCCGGTCTGCGGCGGAATTTTTCCGGAAATTAAGTTGCTCCGGTATTAGCGGCAATATCGCCGGCACCGGACAGCATTGCCGGCCGTACTCCGCAAAAACCGGCCGCAACTGACGGTCATAAGCCGCAACATACAGCACTGCTGACGTTTATACGCCGCAAAAAACGACTCCTCTGCCGACTATGCATAGCAAAATGCGCAAAAAATCCGGCTAAGCCGGCCGGCGCGCGGCTCAAAATTCCGCAGGTGTGGCGCATACGCCGAAATTATGCGGCAAAAAGCGCAGATTTTTCGCTGTAAACAGTAGATTTTTAATCCGCGATTTGTTATAATAAAATTCAGAAATTTTTTCTGCGAGGTATCACTTATGAAAAGAATCGGCGTTTTGACTTCGGGCGGCGACGCGCCCGGCATGAACGCGGCCATACGCGCCGTAGTGCGTTACGGAATATACGCCGGCATGGAAGTCGTCGGCATAGAACGCGGCTACTCCGGCCTTCTGGAAGGCAAATTCGTTCCTATGACGATGCGCAGCGTATCGGACATAATTCAGCGCGGCGGCACCATTCTGCGCACGGCGCGCTGTCCCGAGTTCAAGACCGCCGAAGGTCAGGCTCTCGGCATAAAGAAGCTGCGCGAAGCGGACATAAACGGTCTCATCGTAATAGGCGGCGACGGCTCGTTTATGGGAGCTAAGGCGCTGAGCGAGCAGGGCTTCCCTTCCATCGGTATTCCCGGCACGATAGACAACGATCTCGCCTATACCGATTATACTCTCGGCTTCGATACCGCCTGCAATACCATTCTCGACGCGATAAATAAGATCCGCGACACGATGACCAGCCACGAGCGCATTTCCATAATCGAGGTCATGGGACGCAATTGCGGCGACCTTGCGCTTTACAGCGGTCTCGGCGGCGGCGCCGAAGTCATTATCGTTCCCGAAAAGAAGCTCCCTCTGAGCGTTATAGTGGAACGCATCACCGCGGCTAAGGAGCGCGGCAAGCTGTCGGGCATCATTGTACTGGCGGAGGGCGCAGGCAAAGCCGACGATCTTGCCGCCGAAATACTTAAACGCACTCAGCTCAGTATCCGCACCAGCGTGCTCGGGCATCTCCAACGCGGCGGTTCGCCCAGTATGCAGGACCGTTACCTCGGCACCGCTTGGGGCGCTCATGCCGTCAAGCTGCTCGAACAGGGCATCGGCAACCGTATATGCGGCATAAAACACAATAAAATATACGATATGGACATAGTCAAGGGCTGCGCCATGAAAAAACGGTTCAATAACGACCTCTATAAGCTGGCGGAAATAGTCGCAAGATAAAGTTTTTTCTCTTCTTTTATCTGTTTATCATTAAATTGTCACATTAAAATACTAATATATCGGTAACCTCATTAGTTTCCTATCTTTGGCATATACTCCTTGCGGCCTGCGCCCGAGGGGTATATGTCTGTAATATGGCATTTTGTCTTTTTATTACCGAAAGCCTTTTTTGCTTGACAACAATATTAACAGCGTGTATAATTAATCAACGAAAATATCTGACGGATTACGGAGGATGAAAATATGATAGCAAAAGAAGACGCAATAGAGGTGCTCTGCCTGCTGACCACTTGGCGCGTCAAATTTATGAAAATGGGCGATCTCAGCGGCAACGAGGTTATGGTGCTGCGCGCTATAATAAACCGCCGCGAACAGGGCGAGCCGGACTTTACCATGAGTATGCTGTCCGAAACGATTGATGCTACCAAATCGGCGGTCAGTCAGCTCATCGGCAAGCTGGAGGAAAAGGGGTTTGTTGAACGTTATATGGCTAAGGGCGACCGCCGCGTAGTGTGCGTGAAAATGACCGACGGCGGCAAAAGCTCTTACGGCACCTTCAGAAAAGGGCTGGACGGAATGTTCAACCAATACGTTCAGATGATGGGCGAGGACGATACCGAAACGCTTATCAGGCTGATTAAGAAAAGCGACGAAGTCTTTTCCAAGCTGGTAGAAGAAAAAAAATAAAATCTCGGTAAATTTAACATATGAGGCGGCGGAATTTTCTGCCGCCTCTTTACAAGGGAGGCCGCGAATGCTTCAGCTTCAAAACATAATTAAGGAATATACTACCGGCGGACAAACAGTGCGCGCGCTTAACGGCATAAACCTGTCTTTTCGCAAATCGGAGTTCGTCGCCGTTTTAGGAGCAAGCGGCTGCGGCAAGACCACTCTGCTCAATATACTGGGCGGTCTTGACCGCTACACGTCGGGAGATCTGCTCATCCGCGGCCGTTCGACGCGCGAATTCCGCGCGAGCGACTGGGACGCATACCGCAATTCGTGCGTGGGGTTCGTTTTCCAGAACTACAACCTTATCCCCCACCAGACGGTGCTGGGCAACGTCGAACTGGCGCTGACTCTTTCGGGCATATCGCGCGGCGAAACGCGCCGCCGCGCCGCGGAAGCGCTGAGTAAAGTCGGGCTGGCCGACCAGCTTAACAAAAAGCCCAATCAGCTTTCCGGCGGCCAGATGCAGCGCGTGGCCATTGCGCGCGCCATAGTAAATGATCCGGAAATCATTCTTGCCGACGAACCTACCGGCGCGCTCGATTCCAGAACGAGCGTACAGATCGCCGATCTTCTTGCCGAAATCTCCAAGGACCGTCTGGTGGTCATGGTAACACACAACAACGAGCTGGCTCAGAAATACGCGACGCGCATCGTGTATCTTAAAGACGGCGAGACGGTGGGCGACTCCGATCCGTATCTGCCAGAGTCCGAATCGGAAGCTGCCGCGCCCGACGGCCGCTCTGCAGCCGTAACGGACGTTTCCGGCGACAGGGTTGCTGCCGAGACGGCCGGCATAGGGACGGCGCCGGCTAGCGGTAACGCGGACGGCGTTTCTAAAGGCGGCAGCGCCGGCCGCGGCGGCAAGGCCGAAAAAATGCGGCTTAAAAAAACCTCTATGAAGTATACGACGGCGCTGGGACTGTCGTTCCGCAATCTTATAACCAAGAAAGGGCGTACTTTTATGACGTCTTTTGCCGGATCGATAGGCATTATAGGCATAGCGCTCGTTCTGTCCATTTCAAACGGCTTCAACAAATACATCGACAAGCTCCAGCGCGACACTCTGTCCAATTATCCCGTTACGGTGTCGAGCATTGCGATGGATATCGAGTCGGCCATGAACAGTATGCAGAACGCGTCGTCTCCCGATTACGAAGCGTTTCCCGACGGGCAGGTGATATATAAATACGACGATACCGAAGCGCTGTCGGATATGTACCACGTCAATTTCCTTTCCGAAGAGTACGTCGATTATGTCGACGGATTGCGAAGCATATCCTTCGGTCACGAGCAGCCGGTCGTGCTCGACATACAGAAAGTCTACTCGGTTCCCGTCAATCTGCTAACAAAGAATATCGCGGGCAAGGTTATCGCGGTATCGGTAACGCAGGAAAGTATGTTCAGCCAGGTGTCGCTGTTTCAGGAGCTGCTGTCAAATAAGGATTTTATCGATACGCAGTACGATCTGCTGGGCGGAACGTATCCCTCCGAGTACAACGAGATCGCGCTCATCGTGGACAAATACAACCGTCTGTCCGTTTCAACGGTAAAAGCGCTCGGCTTTAACGAAGCCGCCGAGCAATTCGATTTCGAAAGTCTGCTGGGCAAGGAATACAAGCTGGTGCTTAACGACGCGTATTATAAGCCTACCGACGACGGCAGCGCGTTTACCGTAGCGGACGAGGAGGATTACGCGGCGATTTACGACGACGCCGACAACACCGTAACGCTGCGGCTCACCGGCATACTGCGCATTAAGGAAGACGCTCCCATGCCGCTGTATTCTTCGGGACTGGCTTATCTCCCCTCTCTTACCGAGAAATTTCTCGACGACTGCCGCTCGTCCCGTATAGGCACGGCGCAGGCAGCGCACGACGACTTCATATACCGCGCGCTAATTCCGCAGTCTTACATCGATAATTTTCCCACCGAACAGGTCATTGCCGCCATGAAGCTGCTGCCCGAATACGCCGGCATGACCGACGAGCAGCTGCAGGCGCTGATAGACGCCATTCTTTCCGCCGACGTGCTGCCCATCGGCGTTGCCACAACCTTATATTCCGCCAATTACGGTATGCAGCTTTCGGAATCGCAGACAAAGGAGCTGGCGCTGCAGGCGGCCGGAGCAAGCTCTCTGCCGCAGGAAATATATATCTATCCGCAGAATTTCGAATCCAAAGCGATAATAACCGAGTATCTGGACGGCTGGAACTTTAACGACGACGGCTCCGAGAAGGAAAGCTCGCAGCAGGTACGTTATACCGACGCAGCCAGTATGCTCTCGTCCACAATGGGACAGCTCGTCGACATAATTTCATACGTCCTAATCGCGTTTGCGGCAGTCTCGTTGGTCGTCTCGTCCATTATGATCGCCATAATCACCTACGTTTCGGTAATAGAGCGCACAAAGGAAATAGGCGTGCTCAGAAGCATAGGCGCGCGCAGCAAGGATATTACTCGCGTCTTTAATGCAGAAACCGCGCTGATCGGGTTTACCGCCGGTGTGTTCGGAGTGGTTATTGCGTTCGCGCTGACATTCCCCGTGTCCGCAATTATAAAATCGCTGGCAAACGGAATGGTTACCACGTCGATGGCGGTGCTCAGTCCTCTGCACGCCGTGGGTCTGGTAATAATAAGCGTCGCGCTTACTCTTGTTTCCGGCCTCATTCCGGCAATAATCGCGGCAAAACGCGATCCGGTCGTGGCGCTGCGTTCGGAATAACCCTCAGTTTACCTTGACGTCCACGTCGTACTCGACGCGAACGTCGGAAAACCCTTCGCCATCTACAGATCCGTATCTGTCGTAAGAATATCTGTAAAAAGCCGTCTTTATGCCGAACGGATCGGCTTTAAGCTCCGTAGCTTTTATCATTCCGGCGCCTATCTCTTCGCGTATCAGCGCTTCAAAGGCCTCTTCCATGGCGGATACGGCGGCGTTTTCTCCAGTTTTTGTCGCAAACAGGTGGAGCTTATGCTTGTCGTCAAGTATGAGATTGGCGCGTATCCTGACCTTTACGAAAGGCCGTCCGTCCTTAAAATACGGCTGCAATCTTGACGATTTGGATTTCAACTGAGCGTATACTCCGCCCATGCTTTGCCCGTCCGCCTCGAAATTTTCCAGACTGACGTATCCTCGCGTGGCCTGCTTGTCAAGCCAGGCAAGTCCGCGCGTTTCCTTTTCTCCGAACACCCCTACCTTGACCGAGTCCACATATATGGCGGTCTTTTCGGCGCTCTTTATCGTGGGAGTCCCCTCTTCGGAAGATTTTCCGCCGGCAGACTGTCCGCCCGAACCGCCGCCGGCAGACGCCGGTCGGCTCTCTCCCGAACCGTTCTTTCCGCCGTCGCCGGAGTCGGCCTCAAGCGACGGTACATACGACGTGCGCGAGGGCGACGCCGTTTCGGATACGAATTGCAGCAGTTGCTTGGTCGAGGTGTTTGCCGAAGCGGTGGAAAAATTGATATATCCGTCCAGCCCCGTTATGGTCGAGGTGGACATTCCCTTTACGCTCTCTATAAATTGCGACGCGTCGGCCGCGTTTACCAGATATGTGCCCGTCGTCAGTATGCTGCCGGCCAGCAGATAATCGAGAAAATCCGCCCCCGCTGTGTCTCCGATGACTATAACGCCGCAATGTCCCAGCTCTATATTTCGCCCGAGAGCGCGGTTGAGCTTGTCTATGCCTTCGGGAACACTTTTGCCCTCGGCGCTGACTACGTCCTGGGCGGGATCGCCTTCTCCGGCGCGCTTCGGAACGACCACCTGCGCCGTAACCTTATAAATGCCGTCCGCTTTATCTACCCCCAGCACGCTCGCAATGACGCGCTGCTCTATCTCGGGCGATGTGACCGAATCGGGTATAATAAACAGCGTGACTGCCAGCGCCGCCAGAAAGATCCTGAACAGTAAATTTTTTTTAGACGCTTTCATGTTTCCTCTTTGCAAATTTTTATTGCTTCTCTATGCGGCCGCCTTTCCCCTTCGCCGCTCAATAATCTTTTCCCTTCGCCGGATTTTTCACGTTATTTTTACGGCTTTATCTCTGCTGCCCGTAAGTTTCCTTTTAGCTTTGCGGCTTTATCTCTCTCAGCTTCCTTTTGCCTTTGCAACTTTATCTCTGTTCTTCGCAAACTTCTCTTTCTTCTGGCTTTACGGTTTCTTTCATGCCGGTGTTTCGCTCTGCAGGCTTTTTTCTTATTCTGCGCGCTATCGCGGCGGCAATGAGCACTAGCGGTATGCCGACCTGTTCGGGCAGGGCGACTAAGCGCAGTACCGCGCCGGTTGCCGCGCCGTACACCGCCGCCTGTGTGGGAAAAACGAACACCGACAGCAGATATATAAATGCCAGCGCGGCTGCCGAAGCGGCGCACAACGCCTTATCCGGAAGTGCGAGCGCAAAGACCGTGTGGCGCGCGAATGCGTAAACGTAAATTATTATCTTGACGAATACCGCCGACACCCACACGGCGAATATGAGCAGGTCGAACCGTCCGAAATTCTGCGATCCGACATGCTGCGGCAAACCGCCGAGGTTGTGTCCGTACTCGATGAGATCCTTTATGTTGCCGTACTCCGCCGACAGAATAAGTGTGAACGTGATTACCGCAACCGCCGCGACGCCTGCCGCCGTCAGGTATTTTCTTGCGGCCGAGCGCTGTTTTTCCGTTCTGCCGATAAAAACCGCCAATGCGGAAAAGTCGCCCAGCCACAGGGTATAATCGGCGGCTCCGCCGCTCTTTTCCCTTAAAACAGGCAGAAGATTGGCGTATTGCGGCTTTCCTGCGGACAGAACAAACAGCAGGATCATGCTAAGAATAACGAACGGAATGAGTATTTCCCCCGTCCGTCCCACCGCGCGCGGCTTTAATGACGCATACCATACGACGGCGAGCAGAGGAATAAGATAAACCGCCCAATTGAAATTTTCAAACAGCGCTTCGGAAAAGAACACCCGCACCTCGCTCAGCATAAGCGTCGTCTTGAAAAGCATATAGACCGCGCATATGCCGACGAAAATTTTCGCGACGGGCTTTCCCAGCACACTTTCTATGAGGCTGTAAAAATCGCGCTCCTCCTTGACCGAAGCGTATATTATCGGCAGCAGCGCCGCCAAATCGGCAGCCACATAGCCCAGCATGAAGATGTAGCCGTTGCGGCCGGCGGCGGCCACCAGCAGCGACGGCAGCATAAACATTTTTACCGCTACCGCCGATATGAAAATCATCACCGCAAACTGCCGTGCGGTCAGGATTTTTTCCATGTTTTTCTCCTTATACGGTTCACGTTGGGTATTGAACGCGGCCGCGTCACCATCCGGTCTAGCGGCTTTCTGACGAGCGCATCCTTTAAGTCGGGTTTAATCAGCGGAGCGAACGGCGCAAGATAAGGCGTCATGTATCCGTCGAGACCTGCAAGATAAATCACGAGAAACAGCGTGGCGATGACCAGTCCGTACATTCCGCCCAGTCCTCCTGCAAAAGTCATCATAAGCCGCAGTATGCTGGTAGTCCCCACCTGCTTAGGCACGGTATAAAGCGCGATCGAGCTGAGCGCTACTATCATAACCGACGGCGACGATATAAGACCGGCCTTTACCGCGGTATCGCCCAGCACCAGCGCCCCCACTATCGAAAGCGCCATACCGACAGCGCGCGGCATACGCACTCCCGCTTCGCGTATTATCTCGAAGAGTATTATAACGAAAAGCGTTTCGGACAGCGGCTTTAGCGGCAGCCCTGCCACCGAATTCATCAGCGTTACCAGAAATTTCAGCGGTATCATGTCGTAATGAAATACCTGCACCGCAACGTAGAACCCGGGGAGAAGCACCGCCATGACCACCGCGGTATATCTCAGGATACGGAGAAAACCGGCCAGACTGTGCCTGTCGTAATAATCCTCTCCCGCCTGAAAGTCCTCGGCAAGCAGATAAGGCACGGTAAGCACCTCGGGCGATCCGTCGACTATTATCGCGACTCTGCCTTCCAGCATTTTGGCCGCAGCCACGTCGGGCTTTTCGGTAACTCCTATCTGCGAGAATATACTGTAAGGATGTTCCTCCAGCGCGTTCTGAATATAAAAGCTGTCCTGTATCCCGTCGGTGTCAAGCGCGTTTATCTTTTCGACGACCTTTTTGACTATACGCGGATCAGCCACGCCGGAAAGATACGCCACGGCTATGTTAGTGCCCGAATATCTGCCGGCCTTAAGCCGCTCTACAGTCAGCTTGTCCGTGCGCAGCCGACGCGCCAGCAGACTGAGATTGGTCTTAAGCTCCTCGATAAAGCCTTCTCTCGGACCGCGCGTCACCGTCTCTGCAGGCGGTTCCGCTACGGCGCGCTTGTCGTACTTCCGCACGTTTATAACAATGGGCTCCAGTCCTTCGACAAACAGCGCCGCGTCGCCGTCGGTAAGCGTTTCTACCGCCTCTTCGGGCGTGCTTACCACCTTAACCTCCGCCGCCGTAAGCACTCTCGCGGCAAGCTGTCCGGCGGTGACGTTTCCTTTGTGCCGCGTCAGCGCCAGCACTGTCTTGCGCAGAGCCGTCCCGTCGGTGATGTCCGGATTGAATATCAGCGTCGCCTGCCGCCCTCCGGTCGTCAGGTCGCGCGAAACTATCAGTTGTGGCGAATAATTTTGTATTATCGCCGCCGCTCTCTCTTCCATACCGATATTGTGCGTAAAAATTTGGAAATTATATCAAAAAAGGCACTTTACATATTCCTTAATCAGCGTCAGCGGAAAAGCTGCCGGTTGTTTGCGTTGAAAATTATATCAAAAAAGCGCATTCCTCTCTTGTTACAAAGGAAAACGCCGATTTTGTTTGCGGCGCGCTGCGCTCCCGTGCGCTCTTAGCCATGCCGTTCGATTATCTTAAGCTTTTTCTGTATGCCGACGGGGTATTGCCTGCCGACGCTTTGAAATCGGCGGCAAAATGCGCGGCGGAATTGTATCCTACAAGCGACGCGATCTGCGAAACGTCCATTTCTGTCGACCTGAGCAGTATTTCCGCCTCGTAAATGCGCTTTTTCTTCAGATACCGCATTGGTGAAACGCCGTACTCTCTCCTGAACGTCCTTATAAGATGCTCCTCCGAGCGGCAGACCATGGCGGCAAGCTGCGGCAGTCTTATGTCCGACGCGAAGTTGCCGTCGATGAATTTTTTGACCGTAAAGCAGTCGCCGTCCGCGGCTGTCGCGGGCGGTTCGATGTCCGAAGCTGCGGCTGTAAGCGCTTTTACGGCTACGAGGCGCGCGAGCGCCTCCGCCTCGGCCGCGCACGCCGCGCCGCCCGACGACATCTTGTCTATAGCCTGTCCGAGAAACTCCGCCGTCTCGTTGTAAAAGGATCTGAACGTCAGCGGCCCCGTTTCCGCGGCGGTCGCCTCCACAGACAGAACGTAATACTCGCACGGGGTCTGTCCTGCTGCGCGCTCTCTGTGCGTACTGTTGGCGTTAATAAAGACGTATTCTCCCGCGCGCACCGTCAGCTCGCTGTCCTCCGTTATAACCAGCTCCCCACGCATTACGAAAAACAGCTCGCCGTAAGGGTGAAAATGCGGCTGGGACGAATCGAACTCCGCCGGCTGCACGCAATGCGTAATCGATTTTACGCTCACCGGCAGCACGGAAAACACATATCTTTCGTACTCCATACGCCAATTATAAGTTCTTTTGCTTTTCGTGTCAACAAAAAATCAAATTTTTGATAATTTATGTCAATTTTATTATTGAGTTTCCCGTTTCCGCACTGTATAATAAACTTGTAAGTTACATATAAAATTTAAAGGAGATGAAAGAAGATGCGTAAAGGAAGAGTTACGATACCTACCGACGCGAGCTTCGTCGAGGGGACCAAAATTATTGCCGACAAATGGGGCGCCGACGCCGTCCGCGACTGCGACGGTACCGTTCTGCCCGACAACGCCGCAGAGCTGGCCGACAAAGTATACAACACTTATTTCGTTATCCGCGGCGACAACGAATGGGGCGAGGCGCATCCCGAGGAGTGGCAACACGCCGTTCTCATGTCGCGCCGCGTCACCGCGGCCGAAAGCAAACTGGCTATCGACATTGCCGAGGGCTATTACGCCGCTCAGCTCAAACCGGACGCCGGTTCTCAGCGCTTCTGGGTGGTCGTCGACCGCACTTCGGGGCAACGCGTCAAAGACTGGGAGTTCGACGAAAAGACCAACGAGGTCGCGTTTAAAAGCGTTCCCTTCCATGAATATACCGTCTCATATATGGCGACCAGCCTGTGGGATCCCGTTCAGATGTACAACTACATCACCAACGACTGGCATTGCGAAAAGCAGCGTATGTACGATCCCTGCTATCCGCTTACCGCCGAATATATCAAACGTCACCTTAAGGAGTGGTGCGACGCTCACCCCGAAACCAACGTCGTCCGTTTCACTACCTTCCTGTACCAGTTCTCGCTTATTTTCAATACCTACGGCAAGGAAAAATACGTTGACTGGTTCGGTTACACCATGTCCGCCAGCCCCAAAATGCTGGACGATTTCGCGGCGGAGTACGGCTACTCCCTCGACTGCGAGGATATCGCCGACAACGGAATGTACAATAACCCGTTCCGCGTCCCCTCGCGCAAATTCCTTGACTATATGGACTTTGTCGAAAGGCGCGTAACCGCCGCGGTCAAAGAGCTCACCGCCATAACCCATGCGGCAGGTAAAGAAGCTATGATGTTCCTCGGCGACTGCTGGATAGGCGCCGAGCCTTACGGAGATTACTTCCCCGAGCTCGGTCTTGATGCCGTTGTCGGCTCGGTCGGCGGCGGAGTTACGGTGCGTATGCTCTCGGAAATCCCCGGCGTAAAATACCGCGAAGGCCGTTTTCTGCCTTACTTCTTCCCCGACACCTTCTATAAAGGCAACGATCCCACCAAGGAGCTCAACCGAAACTGGCTCACCGCGCGCCGCGCCCTTATGCGCAAATGCCTCGACAGAATCGGCTTCGGCGGCTACCTCAGCCTCGCCGCGCAATTCCCCGATTTCATCGACCGCGCGGCGGAAATATGCGACGAATTCCGCGCCATTTACGACTGCGTTTCGGGCGGCAAGCCGTACTCGGCGCTGACGGTCGCCGTTCTCAACTGCTGGGGCAAAAAACGCAGCTGGATGAGCTTTATGGTCGCACACGAGCTGTGGTACCAGCAGATATATTCGTATCAGGGTATCCTCGAGGCGCTGTCGGGACTGCCGGTAAACGTCAGATTCATTTCGTTCGACGACGTTAAGAACGGCATCGACAAGGATATAGACGTTATCGTCTGCGCAGGAGATATGGGTACCGCTTTCTCTGGCGGCGAAATGTGGCGCGACGAAAAAATCGTTACCGCAGTCAAAAAATGGGTTCACGACGGTCACGGCTTTATAGGCGTGGGCGAGCCTACCGCTCTCGATAACGGCGGCCGCTGCTTTGCGCTCGCCGACGTGCTGGGCGTCGACCTCGAACGCGGCTTTACTCTCAGCGAGGATAAGTATAACATCGAGAAAAAAGAGCACTTCATAACCGCCGACGTCGCTTCCGATATCGATTTCGGCGAGGGCACCAAGAATATCTATGCGCTGCCCGGAACGGACGTTCTCGACATCACCTTCTCCGACCGCTTCGTCAGAAAGGTCAACGTGGGCGAGGTTAATCTTGCCGCCAACTCCTTCGGTAAAGGCCGCGGAGTCTATATCGCAGGACTTCCTTACTCGTTTACAAACGCGCGGCTGCTTTACCGCGCCATGCTGTGGAGCGCCGGCAAGGAAAACCTCCTCGACAAAGCGTTCTCCTCCAACCCCGACACCGAATGTAATTACTATCCCGATATGAAGCAGTACGCCGTGCTTAATAACACCGCCGCCCAAGCCGAAACGGAATTCTTCGATATAAACGGTAAAAAATCGCGTCTTTCGCTCAAGCCTCACGAGATCCGCTGGATACGCGCCTGACGGCTACCCGCGTAATCGCATATAATTAAGTCAAACCGTCCGTAAAAGCGACGCCCCGAATTTCTTCGGGGCGTTTTTGTCTTTGTCAAAGCGGAAAGCGGGGCGTTTATAACTTACGCTTCGCGGAAATCGAAAAGCGCTGCGGATTATCGGCCGTTCGCCTTATCCGAGGCGCAGCGGGTCAAGCCTTCGGCTACGTCAGGCATAACGTATCCGGCGCGCATGAGGTTTGCCGGCACGGCGCGCAGATCGAACGGTTCGGACGATTTTTCAATAAGCGCGCGTTTTATCGTGCTTTCGTCTGCGCCGGCCTTGTAAAGCGCCAGTCTGTAGGTCTCCTCCTCGGTCATGTCGTTCGGAGAGGCGACGTTGTAAACGCCGTAAGGCAGCGTCTCCTTTACCATGGCGGCAATAACGTCTACGGTATCTTCGACGTAATTAACGCTGCGGCGGCCGTTGACGGCGTACTTCAGCACCGCCTGTCCGCGCACGGCGCACTCGGCCAATCCCCACAGTCCGCTGCCGCCGTTCCTGTAGTCGTACTGCCATGCTATGCGCGCGATATAATGCCTGAAAAGCTTAGCCGTCTCTTTTTCCCCTTCCGTCTTGGTATAGCCGTAATAATTGAGAGGCGACGGCTCGACGCTTTCGTCGAGAATTTTTCCGCTCCTGTAGTCGTATACCTGATCGGACGATACGAACACTAGCGCCGCATCCGCTTCGGCGGTGACGCGCGCAACGTTGCGCGTTCCCGTTATGTTGACGCGCTCGGCTTTGTCTCTGTTTTTTTCGCACTCGCCTATATCGGCAATCGCCGCGGAGTGGACTACCGCCTGCGTTCCGAATCCCGTCAGCGCTTTGCGCAACGCGACTATATCGGCTATATCGGCCGCGGCGTGCGTCAACCTCAGCACTTCGTTTCCCTCCGCCTGTAATCTGTCGGCTATTCTCGAGCCGAGAAACCCCGACGCGCCGGTTACGGCAATTTTCATAATTTATCTCCTTACCTAAAGTTGTTTTGTTTTAGCCCGCCGCTCTCCGGCGTGCGCGAATATTCGTCCGCGCCTGCACCATAAGACGCCCGACGCTCATATAATGGGTATTATGAAAGTTACAGTTTACGCTATCTGCCGCAACGAGGAAAAATTTGTCGACCGCTGGTGCGATTCGATGTCCGAGGCCGACGAAATCGCCGTGCTCGATACGGGTTCGACCGACCGGACGGTTGCCGCGCTCAAAGCACGCGGCGTCAGGGTTGCCGTCAAAATTATTTCGCCGTGGCGCTTCGATAAGGCGCGAAACGAATCCATGAAGCTCATTCCGTCGGATACGGATATTTGCGTTTGCACCGATCTCGACGAGGTTTTCGAGCCTGGCTGGCGCGCCGCGGTAGAAAAGGCATGGCTCCCCAAAACGTCTCGGCTTAAGTACCGCTACACCTGGTCGCATAACCCCGACGGCAGCGAAGGCGTCGTTTTCCATATAGAAAAAATCCACGCTTACGGCTGCTATAAATGGGTGTTCCCCGTACACGAGGTGCTGTCCTATACAGGCGCCGCGGCAGAAACGGTGCGCATTGCCGCAGGCGTTCAGCTTAACCATTATCCCGACGACTCGAAGTCGCGCGCCGGCTACCTGCCTCTGCTGGAACTGGCCGTGGCCGAACAGCCGTCAAACGACAGAAACGTCCATTACCTCGGCCGCGAATATATGTTCCGCGGCAGATGGGACGACGCCGTCGCCATGCTGAAGCGCCACCTCGCTCTCCCGTCGGCGACATGGGCCGACGAACGCTGCGCCTCGATGCGCTTTATCTCGCGCTGCTACTCAAATAAAAACGACTTTGACTCGGCCGAGCTCTGGGCGCTCAAAGCCGTCGCGGAAGCGCCTTGGCTGAGAGAACCCTTTACCGATATGGCTACGTTGTGCTATAACCGCGAGGATTGGCCGGGCGCGCTCTGGTTCGCCGAGCGCGCGCTCAGAATAACCGAGCGCTCCATGTCGTATATCAACGAACCTCAGGCTTGGTCGTCGTACCCCGACGATATAGCTTCTATCGCCTGTTATCGGATGGGACTCTTTTCACGCGCCGTCGCCCATGCCGAAGCCGCCCTCGCGCTGGCCCCTTCAGACGCCCG
>CASFJH010000084.1 GCA_949294845.1 uncultured Bacillota bacterium
TATTCAAACCTTCAGGACTGGCAAAGGCTCGAATGGCTTGCCAGCTTCAAGGGTGAAACCGGCGTTATGAAGATGGAGCTTGCTAAAGGCGAAAAAGGCGAAGGCGGCTGCGGCTATCAGATCATAAGGACCGATCAGTCGCCCGTATGGCCCATTGCCCCCAAGGTGAGAATGGAAAATTACAATACCCTGCGCTTTAAGCTGTGGATAGAATGTACCAATGATGTCAACGGCTTCTATCTTGCATACGGCTCGGAGACACCTTGGAAGACAAAAGATCTGGTAACTCAGGCCACGCCCAGAGGACAGTGGATAGAGGTCGATTTCTGGTACGACGCAGCTGACGGCGGCCGCGCGGTCCTGTCCGACGTCTATACCAATTTTGAAAACGCCATGTTCTACCGCGGTCTTACCAAGTTAAACGACGGCGACGTGCTTACTGTATACATAGCTTCGATAACGATGGTAAACGTCGTTGAGTAAAGCTGCGGCGGAGAGGTTAAATGAAACGGGACCAATTTTTATTCGGCGTGGCGACCGCCGCTACTCAGATCGAGGGCGGCGCGTTCGCCGACGGCAAGGGTAAATCGTGCTGGGATTATTATTCCGAGCACAAACGCATCAAAAACGGCAATACCTGTTACGTTTGCTGCGACAGCTACAATCGCGTGGAGGACGACATCGAGCTTATAAGGCAGCTCGGAGTCGACTCGTACAGGTTTTCGATCAACTGGACGCGGATACAGCCGCTCGGTTACGGCGCAGTCAACGCAAAAGGCATAGACTACTACAACAGATTAATTGACGGATTGCTTAAAATAGGGGTAAAGCCGCTTGTAACGCTGTTCCATTGGGATATGCCCATGCCGCTTTTCGAAAAAGGCAGCTTCCGCGACCGCTCTATCGTGGAAAGGTTTGCCGAATACGGCAAAATCGTCGGTGAAAATTTCGGCGACAGAGTAGAGATGTTCAGCGTGTTCAACGAGGCTATGGCTCTCATAGATTTTCTGCACGTCCGTCCGGTGGGCGGCGTTGGGGAATCGCTCGACGACGGTCAGGTTGCCGAATGTATCCACAATCTCATGCTCAGTAACGCCGCCGCGACCTACGCGCTGAGACGCTATTCCAAACTGCCCGTAAAAGTCGGTATGGTCAATTGCACTCATACAAAAGTTCCGGCGACCGAGGCTGACGCGGAATGCGCCCGAAAAGCGACGTTTGCCGTGGGTAACAATATTCTGACCAATACGGTTACGTTCTGGGATCCGCTCATTTTCGGCAGGTACAACGACGAGTGGGTTAAGAAGTTCGGACTCGATATGTCGTTCGTCAAAGACGGCGATATGGAATACATCGCGTGTAAACCCGACTTTCTCGGACTCAACATTTATCTGGGGGAGAGCGTCAGGGCGGACGAAAACGGCGAGCCGGTTCCGGCAACGCCCTCGCTCAACGCGGTATACGGCGAAATGGGCGGCGATCTTGTGGGAACGGCTGCCGCGGCGTACTGGGGCCCGAAATTCCTGTACGAGCGCTATAAGCTTCCGGTCTACGTCACCGAAAACGGAGTTTCGCTTTGCGAATGGCGGCGTTCGGACGGTACGATTGCCGATCCTTACCGCTGCGAATACATAAAGCTTTACACCGATTGGCTGATGAAGGCAAAGGACGAAGGCATACCGGTCTGCGGCTATTATGTCTGGACGCTCATGGACAACTTCGAGTGGTCGAGCGGTTTTTCGCGCAGGTTCGGTCTGGTGTACGTCGATTTTGAGACGCAGGAGCGTATTCCCAAAACTTCTTTCGGGTATTACAGGGATCTGATAAGCGCCTATAAGGCGAAATGGCGCGGATAAAGCGGAAAAAACGCCTATAAATTATTAATTCTTGCGCTCAGGCGCAAATGAAGGCAGGTGTGATATGAAAAAAATATTTACGGCCGTTATACTGATCATGTGCTTGGTTTTCGGTACGGCCTGCGGAGGTACCGATCAGACCGGACCCGTCGAAACGCCGTCGACGGAATATACCGTGACGTTCGTTCAGCCAGGGTACGAGTCGGTAACGCGTACCGTTAAAGAGGGCGAAGCTCTTACAGATATTCCCGAGCCGAAGCCGGTTACCGGATATACGGTTACATGGGAGCAAAAGGATTTTTCGTCCGTTACTGCCGACATGACGGTAAACGCGGTTCTTACGGCAAACTCTTATACCGTAACCTACGACGCGGGGGACGGCACGGTGACTCCGGCTACTCAGACGGTTACCTACGACGCCGCGTATACTCTTGCTCAGCCCGACCTCGACCACTATACTTTCGTATGCTGGAAAAACGGCGAGACCGCGGTTGCTCTGACGGGCGAAGCGTGGAAGATAGCCGGCGACGTTACTCTGACGGCAGAGTGGAGAGAGGACGCAAAGTTTACCGTTTCCTTTGTGCAGACCGGATACGAGACGATAGTAAAGGAAGTCTATGTGGGCGAAACGCTGTCGGCGTCCGATATTCCCGATCCGCAGCCGGTGACCGGCTACACCGTCGCATGGGATAAAACGGACGA
>CASFJH010000085.1 GCA_949294845.1 uncultured Bacillota bacterium
GCGGAGAGAGCAACATTCTGGCGAAAGCCACGCTCGCGGTAAATACGGCGATTAATCCTATCACTACCGTCACCACTATTCTGACCGCCTTGACGGGAATGAACAGCCGCATTATGGCGTCGGAAAAGAACGCTATCATCAATCCGACCGCAAGCCCCAGAAGCACGCCCACAAGCTCAATCGGCCTGTGCCCCGAAACGAATCTGAGTATGGCTGCGCCTATATACGACAGCACGTTTAATATCGGTCTTGCCGACAGCGCGAGCAGCGCGCCCAGAAAAAGCGCGACGACCGAATCGAACGTTATCTTCAGTCCGTCCGGAACGAGCGACGGATAAACCAGGAACAGCTGCCACATCGACAGCCAGCCGACTGTCGCGCCGAGCATGAAAAGTATCACTCTGGCGGCGACGAGTATTCTGAAATCATAAGATTTTTTCATGTCCCCTCCCGTGCGTTGTAAAGCGCCTTTACGTCGGCGGCGTTTTTAAGCAGAAATTCTTTCAGACAGCTGTAACGTTTGGCGATATAATTGTTTTCCACCATGCGCCGGATATACGAGCGGCCGCCTACAAGCACAACCATACGTTTAGCGCGCGTAACGGCCGTATACAGCAGATTGCGCGTCATTATCATGGGATTGGCGGCGGTAACGGGCATTATAACCGCGTCGAATTCCGAGCCCTGCGACTTGTGAACGGTTATCGCGTAAGCGAGAACGATCTGCTGTCTGTTTTCGCCGTTGTAGACCGCCCGCCTTCCGTCCTCGAACAGCACTTCGATCTCGCCCTCGTCCTTGCGTATCAATACCACGCGCCCTATATCGCCGTTGAAAACGCCTTTACCGCGCTCGGTGGCGTAACCGTTATTGCGGACCCATTCCAGATTGTAATTATTAACGATATGCATTACCTTGTCGCCCATGCGGAAAGTTTCCTCGTCGGTAATCTCCGCCTGTCCCGACGGAGGATTGAGCGCGGTCTGCAGGCGCTTGTTGAGCGATATCGTGCCGGCTTCGCCGTTTTTCATGGGGCAAAGCACCTGTACTCTGAACGCGTCCAGACCCAGATAACCCGGTATGCGCGTTGCGGCCATGCTCTGCGCGATCGCCGCCGCTTCCGCCGGCGTGTCGGCATGCGAAAAAAAGAAGTCCGAATCCTTGCGGTCGAGCTCTGGCATAAGTCCGCTGTTTATGCGATGGGCGTTCTCTATGATCAGGCTGCGCTGAGCCTGACGGTATATCACGTCCAGCGTGACAGTCGGAACAAGCCCCGACGCGATTATGTCCGCAAGCACGTTGCCCGCTCCCACGCTGGGAAGCTGATCGCGGTCGCCCACTATCACCAGCCGCGTTCCTTCTCTGAGCGCCTCGAGCAGCGAATGGAACAGATAAATGTCCACCATGGAGAACTCGTCCACCACCAGCACGTCGGCATTGAGTTTTTCGCCGTCGGCGGACAGCAGAGCTCGGTGAATCGTCGACGCGTCCGCTCCCGTCGATTCGGAAAGGCGTTTCGCCGCGCGGCCGGTGGGCGCGGCAAGCATGACCTTCCTGCCGTGAGCCGTATACGCGCCCACTACGCATTTAATAATGGTGGTTTTGCCCGTGCCTGGACCGCCGGTGATCACGCATACTCCGCAGGACAGCGCCGTATTTACGCCCAGCCGCTGCGCTTCCGCCAGCCGTATGCCGCTTATTCGTTCGAATTCGGATATATCGGTATCGTAATTTTCTTCGATAAGGTTGGCGCCCGATATGCACCTGAGCAGCAGATCGGCGCACGCGCTTTCCGCTCTGAACGCCTCTGCAGTCATAAGCCCGTCCCCTTCCGCCGTATGCACTCTGCGCAGTCTGCGCGAAAGTATAAGCTGTTCGGCCGCGTCGCTCAGTTTCCCGTCGTTATCCACGCCCAAGAGCCGCGACGTCTGCGCGTAAGCCTCGTCCTCCGGAAGATAGGTATTGCCCGAATCGCCCGCCGTGCGCAAGCTGTAAACCAGTCCGGCCTTAATCCGTTCGGGCGAGTCTGCGCCTATGCCCACCGAACGCGCGATACGGTCGGCCGTAATAAATCCTACGCCGTCTATGTCCACGATGAGCCCGTAAGGATTGGTTCTGACAAGCGCTACCGTATCGTCGCCGTAGGCCTTGTAAATCTTCATGGCGAGATTGAGCGAGATACCGTTATTCTGCAAAAACATCATCGCGTCGCGCGCGCTCTTCATTTCGCGCATCGCCGCGCCTATCTCCGCAGCCTTGCGCCGCGATATGCCGCGCACGCGCTCGAGAAGATGCGGATAATTTTCCATGACGTCAAGCGTGTCCTTGCCGAACGTTTCGACTATGGCGTAAGCCAGTTTGGGGCCTATCCCCTTTATGATCCCCGATCCCAGATAACGTATAACGCCGTCCGCCGTCGTGGGAGCGGACGTGGCCGCGCTGCGTATTTTGAACTGTCTGCCGAATCGGGGGTGTACGGTAAAATCGCCGGTAAGCCGGAGACTTTCTCCTTCGCTTACCGGCGGTAAGGTTCCGACGCATACTACCGGTTCGCCCTCGTAATCCAGTACGATTATCGTGAAACCGTTTTCCTCGTTGCGGAAACGTATCTCGTCTATGTCGCCCGATATGTTCAACCTTTGGCTCCGCTCACGACCGCTTTGATCGCCGCAGCTTTATCGGTGCGCTCCCAAGGCAGCCCCTCTTTGCCGAAGTGTCCGTAGTTTGTCGTCATGCGGTAAATCGGTTTTTTAAGCCCAAGCTCGTTTATGATCGAATAAGGCCGGAAATCGAAAAACCTGTTTATCAGCCGCAATATCTCTGCGTCGGGAACTTTTCCCGTGCCGAACGTCTCGACCGCCATGGAAACCGGCCGCGCCTTGCCTATCGCATACGCGACCTGAAGCTGTATGCGTTTGGCAACGCCGGCGGCAACGAGATTCTTGCACGCGTAACGCGCGTAATAGCTTGCGCTGCGGTCGACTTTGGTGGGATCCTTGCCGGAAAACGCGCCGCCGCCGTGCGGACACATTCCGCCGTAGGTATCGACGATTATCTTTCTGCCGGTAACTCCGGTATCGCCGGCCGGGCCGCCTACCACGAACCTGCCCGTGGGGTTGATGTATATCTTTGTGTTTTCGGTCATGAATCTCGCCGGCACCGCAACGTCGATGACGCGCGTCCTCACCGCCGCTTCCAGCTCCTTTGCCGAAACGTCGGGATCGTGCTGCGCGGATACCACCACCGTATCGACGTACATGGGTACCCCGTCGCGGTATGCGACCGTCACCTGCGCTTTGCCGTCCGGCCGAAGAAAAGGAATCTCTCCGCTTTTGCGCGCCGTAGTAAGCCGCAAGGTAAGTGCGTGCGCGAGAGTTATCGCAAGCGGCATCATTGACGGAGTCTCGTCCGTCGCGTATCCGAACATCATTCCCTGATCGCCCGCGCCTATCCGGTCGGCAGGATCGGTCTCGCCCGAGCGCGCCTCCAGTGCGTCCGAAACGCCCATCGAAATGTCGGGGGACTGCTCGTCTATAGATGTGAGCACCGCGCACGTCTTTCCGTCAAAGCCGTATGCGGGATCGGTATAGCCGATCTCTCGCACCGTCTCCCTCACTATGCGGGGAATGTCTATATATCCCGAAGTCGTAAACTCGCCCATTACCATCACCATGCCGGTGGTGGCGCACACTTCGCACGCTATGCGCGCGCCCGGGTCGCGGCTGAGCGCGGCGTCTAGTATGCTGTCCGCTATGAGATCGCATACTTTGTCCGGGTGCCCCTCGGTCACGCTTTCGCTGGAAAACAATACCAATTCGCTGTTCATCTTAAGTCCCTGTCTCTTTTTATTTTTTGTCCGGCCGCCCCGCGCCAAACGCCGCCGTCCGACCGGTTATACGTTCGCCGGCGCCGATACCGCCGGTTTTATCAGAATTACGCCGCAGCAGTTTTGCCCGCGCTATAACGCAGCGGAAAATTGTCGCTGCGGTCAGCGTCAGATTTTCTGAAATCTTCCGTTCTTTTTGTAAACGTAAAGTCCGGCGCCAGTCTTTTTGCACAGCTCGCGCGCGATGCGCACGGCCTCCTCTTTTGTCTGGACGCGGCGAACCACGCGCTGAGAGCCTTTTTTGGTAATTATCCACGACAGCTTGGCGCGATCGAACTTGACAACGTACTTGACCGATTCGGGCTTAACCTCGGGTGCGGCGTCGGCGGCAACCGTATCTGTATCGTCGTCGGCGGATATATCGAACTCCTCGATGTCGTCGTCATCGTCGGCCGACATAGCCGATGAAGTTACCGGCTCGTATTCCGACGCGCCTTGCCGCTCAAGCTCCGGCACGACGGTCGCGGCAGATTGCGCGCCGTCCGTCCGAGAGTATGCCGCGCTGCGCGCCTCCTCGTTTTCCCGCGCTTCCGCCGCAGCGATATAAACGGCGTTGTCGGCGCTGAGCCTTTTGACCTGTTTCTTGAGTCTGCGGCATTTGACGCCCAGCGATATCCAGGTGATTATCCACAGCAGAAAAACCGCGGCGGCGCCTATTGCGATATAAAATCCGTATTGCGAGCAGAAGTCTTTAACTTGCGTAAGAACAGCGTTAAAGTCAAAAGCCGAAACAAATATGCAAAGGTAATTCACAATAAACCTCCTCGTCTTTTATAGTTTATTAAATTGTACCATAAAACTTACGTCAAGTCAATCGTTATTATCACCGAGCCGTAATACTCAGCCGGTTTACGCTCGTTTCGTAAGCCGCCGTCATAACCTGTCCTGTCGCGGCATAAAATACCGTATGGACTGGAGAATTTTTATCGCGTTCGCGGCAGGTCTGGCAAGCGTGGTCGCGTTCGCGCTCGTAATGAAGCTGAAAACGCGCGGCGTCGTGCGCGTAGCGGTAAATTCGTGCGCCGGCGGCGCGCTCATCTTCGCTTTGTCATTTTTCGGCACGGCCCTGCTGCCTCTCAACATTCTTTCCGCTCTGGCGACAGGCATACTCGGCCTCCCGGGACTGGCCGCAGTGTTTCTCATAACGCGCTTTCTCTGACAGCGCCGATACGGCATCTGTTTTATATTTTTATCGGCTTTATCCGGCAAAACTTTTAATCGGTACGCGCCGACATTGCGCCGATCGCCGCAAGATAATAAAGCGGCGGCTGGTCAAAGACTTGACAATCGGTTCATAGCTTTGTATAATGATGGCTATGAAGTCGCAAACCGTAAAGTTTCTGCTGTGCGTAGCTTTTTATGCGGCGGCTTTCGTATTGCTGGCCGCATATTTTATGCTTATAAAGCCCAATTTCGAGAATCGGGTCGGCTGGATGACCGGTATATATATCCCTGCCGCGCTGCTTACCGTAGCCGGGACGGCAATGCTGATTACCTTTATCGTTACGGCCTATAAAGCGCGCCGCGACAAGAATAAACGCGACAGCAAATAACCGGCACGCGGCAAACCCTGCTTAAACCGAAATATTATTTAAGGAATATTGATACAAATGGCAAAGGAAAAAGAATTCGTCCGCGAGATAGCGGACATTAATACCGACTTTCCCCAGTGGTACACGGACGTTGTGCTTAAGACCGAGCTTGTCGATTACGGCCCGGTAAAAGGCACGATGGTCATACGTCCCTACGGCTACGCGATATGGGAGAACATTCAGAAGGGGCTGGACAAGCGCTTTAAGGAGACGGGGCACGAAAACGCGTACTTCCCTTTGCTTATTCCTTACAGCTATCTAACGCGCGAGGCCGAGCACGTCGAAGGGTTCGCGCCTGAAGTGGCGGTCGTCACGCACGCCGGCGGCGAAGAGCTGAGCGAAAAGCTCGTCATACGCCCCACCTCCGAAACGATTATCGGAGAAATGTACGGCAAATGGATTCAGTCGTACCGCGACCTGCCCGTCCTCATCAATCAGTGGGCGAACGTTATGCGGTGGGAAAAGACGACGCGCCCCTTCCTAAGGACGAGTGAATTTCTATGGCAGGAAGGCCACACCGTGCACGCTACTCCCGAAGAGGCCGAAGAAGAAACCATAAAAATGCTGCACGTCTATGAAGAATTCGTGCGAAACGAGCTGGCTATGCCCGTTCTGATCGGACGCAAAAGCGAAAAGGAAAAATTTGCCGGCGCGGTCGCCACTTACTCGATGGAAGCCATGATGCTCGACGGCAAAAGTCTTCAGGCAGGCACTTCCCATTACCTAGGACAGAATTTCGCAAAGCCGTTCAATATCAAATATCTCGACCGCGACGGCACGCATAAATATCCCTACCAGACTTCATGGGGCGTATCGACGCGGCTTATCGGCGCGCTCATCATGGCGCACGGCGACGAGCGCGGACTTAAACTCCCGCCCCGCGTCGCCCCCGTCCAGTGCGTTATCGTTCCCATCGCCGCCGCAAAGCCAGGCGTTGCCGAAGCGGCTGAAAACACCCGTGCGGCGCTCGACGCGGCAGGCATACGCGTAAAGCTGGACGACAGAGACAACAGCCCCGGCTGGAAATTCAACGAATGGGAAATGAAAGGCGTTCCCTGCCGGCTGGAAATAGGCCCCCGCGATCTGGAAAAAGGCGCCGTCACGCTCGTCAGACGCGATACCGGAGAAAAAATTTCGGCGCCGCTCGACGGCGTCGCCGACAGCGTTTCGAAACTGCTCGACGATATTCACGACTCCATGTACCGTAAAGCCGAAGCCTTCATGCACGACCATATACGCCGCGTCAGCTCGATGAATGAGCTGGGCGACGCGGTCAACAACAACTGTTTCGCTCTTGCCGACTGGTGCGGCGACCGCGAGTGCGAGGACAAAATCAAAAACGAGTTCCAGGCTTCATCGCGCAATATGCCCTTCGATCAGTCGGGAACGGGCGACAAGTGCGTATGCTGCGGCAAAAAGGCTAAACACAAGATATATTTCGGCAAGGCGTACTGAGTTTTAATACAGCCCGCGAGTCCGCGTCTTAATGCAGACCGTAAGTTCGCCGTAACCGCCGCAAATCCCCCGTCGGCTGCAATTTAGCCGCGGTTTTCTTCCTGTCAGGTTTAACGGGACTTTTACGTTTTAATTAAGTAATAAGCACCTCGGCTTATTAGCGCTGATTTACTTGCGGTAGGCCTGAGTTACGCCCGTTAAGATTGCCGTTTCGTTTAAAATTCGCATATGCGTTTTACGGTTTTCTCAGCAAAAAACCGGCCTTAAAAAGCCGGTTTTTTATTTTATACCCAATTGCGGAGCGCACGCAGCGTATAGCGGAGATCAGCGGCGCGCGCTTATTTTAAGCGCGGCGGCAGCGTCGGAATCGAGCTCGCGCAGATAAATCGGATGTCTGTCGGGCGCGTGGAAATCGCCTCCGACGGTGACGAAAAGCCCGTTTTTTTGCGCGGCGCTTCTGAAAAACGCCACTCTTTCTTCCGGAAGATTTTTATACACCGCTTCAAGTCCGTCAAGACCGGCCGCAGCCAGTCTGTCTATAAACGTCAGCTTTTCGGGATCTTTTTTCCGCAGTCTGGACGGGTGCGCGAGCACCGCCTTACCGCCGGCGGAGTGTATTACTTCTATCGCCTTTTCGGGCTTAAGCACGGTATTCGGCACATAGCAGGGCGAACCGTAGTTTATCCACTTATCGAAGCACGCGCGGAAGTCGGTTTCGTAGCCGGCCGCTAACATTGCGCGCGCGACGTGGCTTCTGGACAGACTGCTCCTTACATACTTTTTCACGTCCGAAAATTCCAGTGGCATACCGTTTTCGGCAAGAAGCGCAAGCATATTTTTAATACGCTCCTCGCGCGAAGCTCTTATTCCGCCGAGAAAAGTCTGCAGCTTTTCGTCAGAGCAATCGACGTTGTACCCCAGAATATGCACGTCGCAGTCCTCGTAGGCGGAAATTTCCACTGCGGAAATATTGATTATTCCCAGTCTGTCACATTCCGCCGTCATTTCGGCTACGCCCGCTGTGGTGTCGTGGTCGGACAGCGCCACCGCCTGCAGTCCTGCGGCCTTAAGCGTGCGCGCAACTTCCGTCGGCGCGAGCATTCCGTCGGAAAAATAAGAATGGTTGTGCAAATCGGCAATCATTCTCAGTCCGCCTTCTTCTTTTCCGCGGCGCGCGACGCCAGCTTTGCGGCGTGGTCGAGAAGCCATTCGCGGTTATTGAGCTTCGGATCCACCACGCAGGTACGGAACATTTCGTCAAGAGCCGCGCCTATTTCCTCGCCTTCAAGTCCGAGCGAAACGAGATCGTTGCCGTCTATTTCCAGATCTGACAGAGTGAGCGGAGCACGCTCTTCGATAAGCTTCCACTTGAAGTTTAAGAATCTCGCTTCGGAATGCTCGCGCTCGACGCCGGTGGCTTTGGCGTCGGCGGCGTTAAGATCGACGAGATCGTCGACTATGTCGAAATTTTTCACCACGAAAAGCCGCATCTTGGCGTCTCCCGTCCGGCGATCCATATCATACATATGGTTAGCGCACAGCCGCGCCACATAGTCCACCGTCTCGTTGGGGTACCGCAGACCCTTTGTGCCCAGGCGGAACCGAGCTATATGCTCCGAAGCGCGCTCGTGCCCGTGCATATTGCCGAAGGTTTTAACGCAGTAGGGCTTGCCCAGATCGTGCATAAGCGCCGCAAGTCTGATCTTGGGCGGAGAATAAAGCACGGTGCGGAATGTGTGCTCCAGCACGTCGAACTTATGATACTCTGGATTCTGTTCGACTCCGGCACATTCGGCCACCTCGGGAATAAGATACTGCCACAGTTCCATGCGCTCAAGCAGCTTGAGTCCGCGGTAATGGGCGTTCTGCACTCCGTACTTCGTATCTGCGACGAGTATGCGTTCTAATTCGACGCGCTTTCTTTCGGGCGAAATATCCTTCAGATATTCGGCTCTTGCCATTGCGGCCTTTGCCGTTTCTCCCTCTATCTTGAACCCAAGCTCGCACGCAAGCCGCACGAGTCTCAGTATGCGCAGACCGTCCGACGCAAAAACCTTTTCGGGGTTGTGCGCGCGAAGTATACCCTTCTCTATGTCCGAAATACCGTTGTACGGATCGTAAATTTCGTCCGTCATCGGATTGTAGTAAATACTGTTGCAGGTAAAATCGCGTCTGGACGCGTCGAGGCGTATTTCCGTCGTGAAATATACCGCTTCGGGACGGTGCTCGCCGCCGGCGGCGTAATTTTCGGTACGGAACGGCGTATATTCGTATTCGTCGCGGCCGCATTTTATAAGCGCGGTACCTAAACGGTAGTTGACCATTTTTACGCGGTGAGCCGGCTCTATACCCAGCGCGGTCGCCACTACCGGACCGGCAAGATCTATATCCGTCTCGCCCAGACCGGCAAAATGGTTGCGCGTATAACCGCCGACGATCCATACCGGCGTTTTTACGCTTTTACAAAGATTAGTCAAACTTGTCGGAACTTTAAGCTTCATAGTAAAATTATACCAGATTTCAATATAAAAAGCAATGAAATTTTATTGAATTTTGTTTAAATACGGTGTATAATAGATATATGTTACACTTTATCATAAATATGCAGAGCGGTAAGGGGCGCGGTCGCAAGGTCTGGAACAGGATCGCCCGATTTCTGCACAAAGAGCGGTTGGGCTACTGCCTTTACGTTACGGGTAAGGCCAAAGACGCTAAGGCTTACGCAGCAGCGATCAAGGACGGAACGATTGTCGCCGTAGGCGGCGACGGCACTTTCCACGATGTTGTCAACGGCGCCGACTTCTCAAAAGTGGATCTCGGCCTCATACCCGCCGGCTGCGGCAACGATTTCGCGCGCGGCGTCGGCATTCCTTCCGATCCCATAAAGGCGCTTAAACGAATACTCTACGGCAAACGCACTCCCACCGATTATATCGACGTTTCGGGCGTGCGCTGCCTCAACGTCGCAGGCACAGGTCTGGACGTAGCCGTGCTCGAAAGAGTTTACGAGGGCAAGTCGCGCTCGTATATCGGCTCGCTTGTGTATAATCTCAAGCACTTTACGCCATACCGGCTCAAAGTCACTTCTAACGGCGCATCCAAAATATACGACGCAATAATGGTGGGCGCGTGCAACGGCACTCAGATCGGAGGAGGAATAAAGCTTTCACCTAAGTCCTCTGTTACCGACGGCAAGATAAACGCGGTCATCATGACAATGCCCGACGACGTCGGCCTGACCAAAGCGCTATTGAAATTCAAGGCCGGCAAGCATCTGAACGAAACCTACACTACGCACTTCCTGTGCGACGAACTGTCTGCCGTTTCGGACGAAAATTTCCCCGTGCAGTTAGACGGGGAAATATACCGCGATATCCCGCTAGTCTGCAAAATCGTCAAGGGCGGCATCATGCTTTACCGCTGAATCGCGCAGCGACGTTATCGCGCCGAAACCTCAATGACGGTATCCGGTTTTGCTGCCGAAACCGAAATGGCGGCATCGCGTTTTTACCTTAACCTATATAGTGAACATTACTATTCCGTAATTTCCGTCGGAGTCGATCTGTATATATCTGAAACGGGAAGCGTAGTCGCCGTAGTTTCTTAAATATTCTCTTGCGACCGAGTAGATTTTTTCCGCGCCGACCATGGATTTAATGCTGTCGGCTATGCGGATATCGACGCCGTAATAATCAGAATCGACCTCGGTTCCGGTGAGGGTATAGCGTCCGCTTTGGGGCATTGTGTCGATCAGATAGTCGATAACGTCCTTAAGCTCGCGCTCGAACGAGCTGTACGTCATCATATAAAAATCAGTTTCGCCGCCAGAGTACGGCGTTTTTTCATTATACCAGTTATATGTCGCAACGGCGGAAGCGGGATAATCGTTGGGCGCGTCTTCGCGGTGATCGACGCTTATTTCGGCGTCGGTAAGAAACAGGTAATCGTGCGCGGCCTTTTCCTTGGTAAGCACGACGGTGGTCGAACCGCCGAACGGGAAGCCGTTCTGCACTCTTTCCTCGAAGCTTACCAGTCCGTCGCCCCATGTGCAGTCGACGTTGTACCAGCCCTCGGGAAGCTTTACTTTATTCCACGCGTGGCCGCCCCACTGCCCGTCCGAGCCGGCCCTGCCTGCTATGCGCACGCACGGAATACCGAGAATGTTGCACATTAGCGAGTACGTTTTGCTCATGCCGTCGCACACGGCGAGCGCGTTTCCGTCGCCCAGCACTCCTTCAAGATAGTATGCGGTATACTTTACAGCCTCGGATATTTCGGTCACTCCCGTAACGTCGTAGTCGTAGCTCACGCGCCACATTATCCAATCGTATACGGCATGGGCCTTTTCCGCGGCGTATACCGACGGATCGAGCGGCATGAGATCGGGCGCGATTATCTGCGTAAGCACATACCTGGCGCTGTCGTAAAGCTCTTCCGCCGCGCTGCCCGAAACGGGTACCGGTCTGTACCCTTGCTCAGCCACATAATACAGCTCCTCGCCGGTGCTTACGGTGACCGGATAGCAGCTGTCGACCGGAAATTCGTCCGCAGCCTTTTCGTCCGACCAGTTGACGTGCGGCCGCAGAGCGTTAAGCCCTTCGTAAACGTCGCCGTTATTGTACATCGTCGGAACATTACTGCTGTAGCAGGTCACCTTAAGAGTATGCACGCCGCGCGAAACGGGCGAGCCGCCGCTGAAATAATTGGTATATTCGCCGGTAAAACGCGCGCGGTAAAACGCGGTGTTTATCAGACTGTCCACGGTGCTGTGCTCGGTGTCGTAAGCTATGTACAGCTTCTTCTCGACCGTTACGCCGCCGCCCGAAGCGTTCTTTCCGTCAGGACGGAACAGTACCATATACGCGTATGTTTCGTAAAACTCTTCGTCGCTGGTTATGTAATAATTGCGCGCGCCGTCGTAATACTGCGCCCGTAGATAATCGGCCGCCTCCGCCGGCAGAGCCTCATAAGTCTGCAGCTTACCGTAATCGCTTTCAAGGTACAGATCGCCGTCGCCCAGCGACCGGACGCGATAAGAGCCGCCGGAAAATACGTCGATAATGCCCGTTGCGTCAAACCTCGTTCCGTCAAAACGCGTGGCGTACTCGCCGTCGCTGCGATACTCCGTGCCGTTTATTTCCACGCAGTACTCTCCCGCCGCAGGTTCGCCCCATACCACATAAACGGACGGATAGCAGTTGTCGTATTCGAGCGAAACGTTGGACGGCGTGACCATTCCCTTAAAGCGCAGCGATACCGAACTTTTCGACTCGCCGCCGCACAGAATATCCGTCTGTACGCCGTTTACCTTCAGCCTTACGCTGTACGCTCCCGACAATTCGGGAAGAAACTCAAACGTTTCGCCGCAGCAGACGAACTCGTCGTTAACGTACCAGTCTGCCACCGGCCGAGGGTCGTTTTCTCCGGCAGTCGCTTCGGCCGTAAAGCGCACCGGCTCGTACCCGTCCGACTCGCTCTGCTCGGTCTCGCCCTCGCACAGCGCCGAAACGCTTACCTCTCCGGCAAAACGGAGTATGAGCTGTTCGGCATACAGTCCGTACCCGGGCAGCTCTACGCGCACGAGATATTCTCCGGCGCCCTCGGGAATAACGTATTCGAAAGACGTTGCGCTGTCGGGCTGCATTGCCTTTCCGTTGACCGTCCATTCGGTTTCGAGCGACGGATCGCTGCCTTCGGATATGACGCACTCGAATCCCGCCGTATATTCGCCGGCGGCAGACATGACTATCGTACCGTTACCCGTAACTATGCCTGCGGCAAGATCGGTCTCTATGCTGATAGACGGATCGGCGTAATCCACTTTAAGCGTACATTCCCCGTAAACCGATTCGTCGGCGGCGGAGACCACGCGCAGCACCGTAGCGCCGAAGCTGTACGCGGTCACGGTGCGCGTTCCCGTTACGGCGGCCACGGTCGCGTCCATGCTCTCTATGTAATAGTCCTTGTCGGCGGCAAAACGCGGCTCCACCTCTATCATATCGGACGTGATCTCAATACTGTCGCCCACTTTCATAACGACCGTATCGTCTGCGAACGATATCGAAGTTACCTTGTCGAGCGCGCAGTCGAGACCGCCAAAAAGGCCGCCGCACCCCGAGAGCACGGTTCCCATAAGAAGTATGGCCGCAACGGCGACGGCGGTTATTATTCTGCTGCGTTTCATGCGTATCATATGTTATATTATATATTATTTTCGGCGGCGTTTCAAGCTATTTTCCGATTATTCCGCAAATTTCACTCCTTTTTCAGATTTTATTGTGCGTATGCGCGGCCGCCGGTCTAATACGGCGCGCCGTTAAATATAATATTTTTATGAAGCAAGTCGTGCGGGCGGTATTCACGCTGACAATGTTTACGGTTCTCGAGCGCGCTCTGGGATTCGGTTTCAAGATATATCTCTCACGCGAGCTGGGCGCGGCGGCGCTGGGCATTTACCAGGTCGCCCTGTCTTTTTTCTTTGTGCTCGTCACGCTGGTTACCAGCGGAGTGCCGCTCATTTCGGCAAAGCTCACTGCCAAATTCCGCGCGGATAAGGATTACCGCTCGGAATTTTCCGTTACGGCGGCCGCGCTTACCGTTAACGTTGCCGTAGCCTCCGCCGTAAGCCTTGCGGTTTTCGCTCTTAAAAACCGCGTAGCCGGACTTTTCGCGGACGACACGAGTATGGCGCTGCTGCTGCTCATGCTGCCGGCAGTCGTATTAAGCGGGGTTTATGCTTCCTTCAGAGGCGTGCTCTGGGGGCGTAAGCTTTATACCGCCGTAAGCATTGTGGAAATTATCGAACAGCTCTCCCGTATTGCCGTCACCGTCGCTTTGTTCTCGGCAGGCTTCGACAAGCTCAGAACAACAGCTTTCGCCATGACTCTCGGCTGCGGTATCTCGTGCGCCGCCTGCGTGGCGTACTATTTTTTCAAAAAAGGACGGCTTGCCGACCCTCGTCCGGTATTAAAACCGCTTATAAAATCGAGTACGCCCATTACCATGGTGCGCGCGTCTTCCAGCGTGCTCAATTCTCTGGTGGCGATAGCCGTTCCCTTTCTGCTGTGCCTTAACGGGGCTACAAACGAGGAGGCGCTGTACATCTTCGGCGCAAGCGTAGGCATGGCGTTCCCTCTGCTTTACATACCCATAACCGTCGTCGGCTCTCTGGCGTTCGTCATGATTCCCACCCTGTCGGCGGCGGCAGCAAACAACGACACGGACGGAGTACACAGGCAAATTACCGCCGCGATAAGCTTTTCGATTTACGTCGCGGCGCTGTTCGTTCCCATGTTCTGCGCGTTGGGCGAGCCTATAGGCAAGCTGGTATACGATAACGCCGAATCGGGACGGTTTCTGTCTGTCGCAAGCTGGCTGCTTATCCCGATAGCAATAGAAAACATTACGTCGTCAATGATGAATTCCCTCGACCTCGAACGAAGGAGCTTTATCAATTACGCTATAGGTTCGGCTGTACTTTTCGCCGTACTCTTCGCCTTCAGCGGCAATTTCAGTATCGACGTCTACGCTCGCGCGACGGGAATAAGTCTCACTCTTTCGTCGGCGCTGGACATCGCCGCGATAAGGCGCAAAACGGGAGTCAGACTGGATTTTATGTGGGCGCTGGCTAAATCGGTTCTGCTCATCATTCCCGCAATCGTGCTCAACAGAGCCTTCTATCTCGGCTTTAAGTTTATGCCGCCTCTCTTCCGCACCGGATGCACCTGTCTCATAAGCCTGATCTTTATGCTGGGACTGAATTACCTCTTCGGAACCTTCGACATAAGCATGATAACCGGCGCACGCAACCGACGCGCAGCCGACGCGCCCGCCGCCGGCACTAAGCTTACTGCCTCCGCGCCGGCAAATCCGCGCCTGAACAGTACAGCCGGCAAAGCGCGCAAGCAAAAACGCCGCGACGGCCGCAGACAGCCGCAGGTAACGCGCGGCGATTTTGTCCGCTTTCGGCGCAAAACGGACGGGACGTTATCGCTCTTTTTACGCAATTCCGTCTGCCGCACTGCAATTTTAACACACTGACCGACGGCGGTATCCGGATTACTACGCCACTCAAATATTACCGCCGTAAAAAAGTCGCATAATTCATGCGGCTTTTTACTTTTAAAAGGTTGCTTTTTGCGACAAAATATGATATATTATTGGCAATTATATCATTTAAAGAGAGGTTGCCCGACATTGAGAAATTCTCAACAGGAAATTGCAACTCCGGAAGCTTGCAAAGGTAAATCCGCAATTACTTTAACCCGAAGGCTGACCTATATAGCGGTACTGGTCGCCCTGTCGCTCATTCTGAAAATGATCGGAAACGTATTGACGATCGTAGGTTTCAGGGTGAGTTTTGTTTATATCCCGTGGATACTCGCCGGCGCGTTGCTCGGCCCGTTGGGCGGGGCGGCGGTATCATTCATAACCGACGTTCTCGGCACGTTTATCGCCGGACAGACTCCCGTTCCCCTGCTCATGCTTGGCAACGCTCTGTACCCGATATTCCCCGCGCTCGCGTGTATGCTGCCGCTGAAAAACGACTACCTTAAAATCGTAATCGGCTCGTGCTTTTCGCTGCTTATATGCACGCTCGGCATAAACACTCTGGGACTCGCTCTGCTGTACGAGCAGTCTTTCTGGTTCCAGCTAGTCACGTTCAGACTGCCGCAGATCGGCGTCTTTGCAGTAAATTTAACCGTTATAGGCGTGCTTTACAACGTGGTCAAGTCTCGCTTCTTCGGCAAGCGCCGCGCCTGAACGATAAACGGACGCATTGTTTCCTCCGCTGAAAATATTCGGCGGCGGAGTTTTCTTGACGCTTTTTGCCGATCGGTTAAGGCGTAGGTTCTTTGTCGCGCTGTTAAAACGTAAGACTTTTAAAAACGCCGGCAATGCTTTGCCGCGTGCGATTAAATTCTTTGCCGCAACCGAACGCATTTTTTTGCTTCGTCAGACAATATTTTCTGCCGCGACCGAACGCAATTGCGTGCGATTATATTCTTTGCCGCGACCGAACGCGATTGCTTTGCCGCGTCAGGTTATATTTTTTGCCGCCGCAGTCATGCGTCGGGGCGCTTGTTTTTTCTCAGGTCTTTGAAAAATTCTGTTATTAGGCTGCGACATTCCTCTTCCATAATGCCGCCTCTGACGTTCGCTCTGTGGTTGAACTTTGAATCGGCGACGAGGTTATAGACGGTGCCGGCGCAGCCGAAACGCAGATCGTATGCGCCGAAATACAGATTGCGTATGCGCGAATAAACTATCGCTCCGGCGCACATTACGCACGGCTCGAGAGTGACGTACAGATCGCAGTCGCTGAGGTTCCAGCGGCCGAGCTTACGGCACGCTTCGCGTATTGCCAGCACTTCGGCGTGCGCCGTCGAATCCCTGTCCGCCTCGCGCCTGTTATACGCTGACGAGATAACGTTGCCGTCAAGCACCACCACGGCGCCCACCGGCACGTCTTTGCCGCTCTGCGCTTTCTTTGCCTCTTCTATCGCCAGCTTCATAAATGCGGTATCCATTAATGCTTGTCCTCTCGTTTTAATCTTTTTGCCGCTTTACGCCGGCAACAAACTGCCGCACGTCTTACGCGCTTTACGCCGGTAACAAACTGCCGCACGTTTTACGCGCTTTGCAAATAATTCAGCAATTTCTCCGGCAGATTGAGATTGAGCCGGTAATCGTAATCGGCGGCGTTGTCGGGCAGCGGATGCGAGCCAGAGCCGACCAGCTCGATAGTGTAAGCCGGAATGAGCAGTTTGGCCACGCACCAGTCTTTATATCCTCCGGCGCTGTCGGTATGCGCGCCGTCAAGGCTGTATATCTTAAGCTGCTCCTCTATAAACTCGCCTATTGCCAGATCGCGCGAATAGTGCTTTTTCTGGTAAAAATACCAGTATATCTCGCGCCCGAGCGCGTGGTAGCTGAGCGTGAGCGAGGCGCCCGTTTTTACGGTAAACGCGGCGATGGCGCGCGTCTCCGGCTCGGAAAACGGCTCCGGCCCTATATAATTCTGAGGCGCGGGATAGCGGATGTTGCTCGCTCCGGTTCCCCATCTGGCGTCAAAATTGGTGTTCAGATCCACTGCGTTGATATTGGCCTTCCACAGCGAAAAATCGTCGCTGCCGCCGTTTATGTCTATCAGCGTTTGCGCGCGATCGCCGGCAATCGCCGCGCCTTTCTCGCGCAAAAGCGCGCCGTCGGGATTTAGCATCGGCACAAAAAACAATCTTCCGCTTGCGCCGCCGGCAACAGCGTCGAACGCCTGTTTTGCCACAAGACGGCAGCTGACGTTCTCTCGGGCGTGTATCCCTCCGGTAACGATAAGCCCCGTTTCGCCACGGCCTGTCTCGGCGCACCATATTTCATTGCCCAGCACGCTCGTACCTATTGAATAAACGGCGGCGCCCATGGCCGCCAGACGCGACATATCGCTTTTAAGATCGGCATAAGTATACATACATACAGTTTATGCCTTTCCCGCGGCTTTTGCTATAAATTCCGCCGCTTATGCCTTTTTCATAGCTTTTGCCGTAAATTCTGCGGCTTAGCGCGGCGCGAACGGCGGCTGTCGCAGGCGCGATGTACCCGTTTACGGCGGCGACGGGAAAAGGTTCGGGGGTTTAAAAGGAGCTTTGCCGTGCTACCGCAAGCCGCTCGGGTAAGGGCGCGGAAAGAGAGGCCGGTCACTTGTGATAAGGAAGATTGTTTGCGATAGTCAGCGCGCGGTAGATCTGCTCGGCGGCCATCACTCGGAAGAGCTGGTGCGGAAAGGTGGCGTTTCCGAACGACACCGTGCAATCCGCCGCCGCCCGTATCCGCTGCGAAACTCCGCGCGAGGAGCCGATAACGAACGACAGGCAGTCGTTTGCCGTCATGGCGTCGGAAATTTTGTCCGCGAACTGTTTGCTGGAAAGCTGAACGCCGCCTATATCGAACAGAAAGACGTAGCCCTTTAAGGCTTTTATGAGAGCGTCGGCCTCCTCCTCGACATTTTCAGAGCGGCTTTCTCTTACCTCGCATACGCTGAAATCGGCAAACCGTCCTATGCGTTTTGCGTACTCGTCCACAGCGTCGGCAAAATACCGCTCCTTCATGCGACCGACTGCAATCAGTCTCAGCTTTTTCATCAGAACAGGCCCCAGAAAAAGCTGAATAACGTCGTAAGCACGCTTAGCACTATCGCGCCTATATAAAACGCCTTATCTCTCAGCTCCGGTTTAAAAGCCGTCTCTCCGGCCGTATGCGCCGACGGCGGCGCGAACGGCGGCGCTGATGACGGTAACTCCTTTCCGTCGAACGGATCGATAGCGCTCACGGCGAAAGGATCGAGCTTCGCGCGGCCGAAAGGCTCCGTATCCGCGCGGCCGAAAGGGTCGAACCCTGCGTCGTCAAAGGGATTGACGTTGACTTTGGGCGCGGAGGGTTCGGGCGGGTGCGCAGGCGTTTTTTCCTCTTTGGGACGGGTAATCTCGCGCATGACGTAAAGGATAACGGCGCCAACGGCGATCACGATAAAATAAAGCATCAGAAGCGCCAACGGGTTGCGCTCAAGCTGCAGATTAATCCAGTCGTAAAAGTTGTTTCCCCACCAGCCGTAAGCTTCCGCGTAATCGAGATAAACGCCCGTGCCGTTGTTTATAAAATGCACGATCATGCAGGGCAGAATCGACTTCTGCCCGTAAGCGATGTACGCCATAAGCATACCGAAAAGCGCGGTATAGAATACCTGCGTGACGTTCTGATGGAACAGCCCGAAAAATACACCCATTATTATCACTGCCGACTCTCTGCGCCTGCCACGGCCTATTACCGTAAGCAGTCCGCCGCGCACGGAAAACTCCTCGCATATCGCCGGCAGCACCGCCGTAAGAATAAGCGAGGCAAGGAACATGAAAAAGTTGAATTTTTCGGGATATACCGTGGAGGAGTACGAATGATTGTATCCCAACAGCATGAGCACGCTCTGCCAGACGGTCGAAACGCCTATCGTAGCAATATAAACGCAAAACCCGAGCGGTAAGCTCAAAAGCAGCACGGTCACGCGGCATTTGCGCACGTTGGAAAACTCCAGCACCTCCTTAGTGCTCATTTTAAGCCCGAAACGGTATATCAGAAAAGGCGTCAGCAGCAAAAATACAAGCTGAACGGGCAACGTAAACGCCGCGTCCGACGCCAGCTCGCTCTCTATGTTCATAAAATAAACCGCGATACGCCACAGTACAAGCGCGCACCACGAAGCGAACATTGCTATGCCCGCCGCTCTGAATTGTCTGCGTTCTTCGCCGCCTGCGAGATATTTCATCCGTTATACCCCTGAACAAGTGTGGCTGTCCACATCGCAAGCGTTATGCCCAATGCGAACAGATATAAAATTACGGCCGTATGCTTTCCTAAAGCGCCTTCCTTTTCTTCCTGCGGTTCGCACCGCTCCGCCGGCAGCGCGCGTTTTTTCAGCACGACGGTCAATCCGGTTATCGCCGCGGCCGCCGCTGCCGCAGACAGTATGGTAAAGAGCGTTGCGGCGCCTGCGCAGAGGCCGCCGACAAACTCTTCGAACGCTCCGCCCAGCGGCGTAACGTCCATTACGACCGCGGTGAGGTTGGACGCCGCGTGAGCGGCTACAGCCGGCCATACCGACCGCGCCGAGAGCGCGAGAGCCGCGCACGAGCAGCCGAGAAAGAACTGGTAAACCGTCTGCTGCGGGCTCATGTGCATGAACGAGAACGCCAGTCCCGACAGCAATACCGCGGCCGGCGCGGAAAACCGCCGTCTCAGCCCCGAAAGCAGCGCGCCGCGATAAACGAGCTCTTCGCACAACGGCGCAAAAACCACGGTGACGAGCACTCCGAACACTATATCGCCTGCGCTGTCTAAAGAAATGCCCGTCTGTCCGACGTAACCGGTAACGTCCAGAAGTCTCTGAAAAGCGAAAGCCGTTCCGTAAAAGCCGAAAAGGCAAAGGAGCGCAGCGGCGATCCCGATAAAAGGCGTTTCGGGACGGACGCGCGAAAAGAATATGCCGGGGCGTCGTCGGCTCTTGAAAATGTGGTAGTACACCGTCGCGCCGTTAAGCGCCTGGAATACCGTCATAACGGCATAATTAAACATACTGTCCGCAAGCAGATCGTAACCGGAAGCCTCCTTGACCGACGCGGCGACTATACCGGCGACAATGTTTGCCGCCAGCAGAAATATAATAGCTTTAAGGTATACGGCGCTGCCGTCCGTGTCCGCGAACCTCTGCAACAGTCCTCTCCTTTTCAGGAAATAATCTCGTAAAGCCCCGTCATTCTGTCGGGCGGCGCAACCTCCAGCCTTACCCTGTCGCATCCGGCCGCGTTAAGGCCGGCGCGCACCGCGCTTTCGGCAAGCTCGGGATAGTTGTTCTCTTTAGACAGGTGCGCCAGTATTATCTGTCCCACTCCGCGCTCGGCAAGATAAACGGCCGCGCGCGCGCACGCGGCGTTGCTCAAATGTCCGCGCGCGGAAAGTATACGGCGTTTGAGCGCCTCCGTATAGTTGGGATTGCTCCTGACCAGATCTTCGTCATGATTGCACTCGATGACGACCAGATCGCTGTCGGACATTTCGTCCAGCAGCCCGTCGCCGGTCTTGCCCAGATCGGTGGCTACGCTCACCTTGCAGCCGCCCGAATACAGCGCGTATCCCACGCACGGCACGTCGTGACTTACGGCAAAGGGCGACACGGTGATATCTCCGATTATAAAATCGCCCTCGGTGCGTATGAGCCTGTTTTCGGGTACTCCCCGGCTGTTGAGAGCGCGGTAAACGTCCGCCGTGCAGTAAACCGCCGAGCCGTGCTTTTTGACGAACGCCGGGATCTGGCATATATGGTCCGCGTGGCTGTGAGTGACTATTATCGAGGGCGCGGCAGGCGCCGCCAACGCCTTAAGACACCCGTCCACACGTTTGACGGGCAGGCCCTGATCGATGAGTATAACGGTCGATTCGCTCGCCACATAAATGCAGTTGCCGCTGCTTCCGCTACCGAGGCAGCACACTTTCAGTCCCATGTAAAACAGTATAATAAAAACGGCACGAAATGTCAACTGCTTACTGTGAAATCGGGGTGAAAGCGCAGGTTCGCACGCCTCCGCCGCCGATAATAAAAACGCGCGGCGCGGCGAAAGTGCGGTTTATATGCGTGCGAAAACGCGTTCCGCAGCAAAGGTTTTGTTTGGATTAGAGCCTTATGAGCGGCGCTTGCACGCGCGAAGCTCCGTGGCGCGTTCGGCTGCCCGCGCTTAGCGGAAAACGCTTTACAGTCTGTACCTTGTGTGATATAATACGCAATATGAGAGAAATAACACCCGGAAAAATATCGTCGGCGCTTGCCGAAGCGATCGACTATGCGTTAAAACACGTTGACGCGGACGTGGTGCAACTGCTTCGAGAATGTCGCAAATACGAATCGGGCGCCGCGGCATGGGCGATCGACACCATTATAGCAAACGACGAGCTGGCCGCCGAAAAGGACTGTTACGCCTGTCAGGATACCGGAGTTGCGATGATTTTCGCCGACGTGGGCGAGGACGTGCGCGTGCGCGGACTCGAGGACGCGATAAACGAGGGAGTGCGCAGAGGATACCGCGACGCGCGCAAAAGCATCGCGCATCCGCTCAGCCGTATAAACACCGGGGACAATACTCCCGCCGTCATACATACGCGTATAGTAAGCGGCGACAGGCTGACGATAGGTTATCTCGCAAAGGGCGCCGGCAGCGAAAATATGTGCCGCGTCTATATGCTGCCTCCGTCTGCCGGCAGGCGCGGAATAATCGACAGCGTCGTCGACTGCGTTACCAGAGCCGGCGCGAACCCCTGCCCTCCCGTCATTCTCGGAATAGGCATAGGCGGCACGATGGACGCCGCGGCGGTCGCCGGCAAACGCGCTCTGCTGAGAAAAGCCGGCGCGCCGTCTGACGATAAGGATACCGCGCGGCTGGAAAGCGAGATACTGCGCGCCGTAAACGCTACGGGGATAGGCGCTCAGGGCTTCGGCGGCAAGACGACCGCACTGTATGCGGCGATCGAAACCGTCCCCACTCATATAGGTATGCTGCCGGTCGCAGTGACGGTGCAATGTCATTCGGCCAGACACGCCTCGATCACACTTTAAAGGCGGCGCTATGGAATACAGTCTTAAACTTCCTTTAGACAAAGCGACGCGCGAAAGCCTGCGCGCCGGCGACACCGTCAGACTGACAGGAGTCGTATACACCGCGCGCGACGCCGCGCATAAACGTATTGCCGAAGCGCTGGAAGCGGGGAAAGAGCCGCCCTTTCCTCTCGACAACGCCGCCGTATACTACTGCGGCCCCACTCCGGCACGGGAGGGCGAAGTCATAGGCAGCTGCGGCCCCACCACTTCGGCGCGTATGGACGCTTATACTCCGGCTCTGACCGACGCCGGCGTAACCGTGGCTATCGGCAAGGGAAAGCGCAGCGCGCAGGTCGTCGACGCCATGCGCAGAAACTCGGCAGTCTACTTCGCTGCCGTGGGCGGCGCGGCTGCAATAATCAAAAATGCCGTCAAAGAATGTAACTGCGTCGCTTATCCCGACCTGGGGTGCGAGGCGGTATACCGGCTTTACGTCTGCGATCTCGACGTTATAGTCGCAATCGATTGTAAGGGCAACACGATTCTGCGCTGACTCTTCCCTTCAGCCCCGCGGCCGCAACAGCAAACCTGACCGTCGCATAGAAAACCGGTTCATTGCCGAAAACAAAGGCACAACATAGAAAACAGCTTCATTGCCGAAAACAAAGGCACAGCATAGAAAACAGCTTCATTGCTGAGAACAAAGGCGCAGCATAAGCGCCTGACGCATTGCTAAAAAATGTTTTGCCGCTCATTCAAACGGAGCATACAAAAAAACGGACGGCCGTACGGCCGCCCGCTTTTTTGTAACGATTTTCAGTCAACGTCTTCGCTTTTTCCGTCATTTTCAAGCTCGTCCGACGAAACGTCGGTATCGGCTCCGTCGGCGTACTGTCCTTCGGGCGCGCTGTCCGTCTCGTCCAGATATCCTCCGCCTGACGACGGATCGGACACTATACCGAGTATTACCAGAATACCGAGAACGCCGGTCAGTATTTCGTTAACTACGGGCGCGTCTATCTTAAGCCCGAACGCCTGCAGTATCATTACCGCCGCCGACACCAGACTTATCCAGAAGCCTTTGTTTCTTATCTTTTCCTTTATGCGCATAACGGCTTATCTCCCGAACTCGTCGTAAAGCTTGTAATAGTAATACGTCGAAAGATTGTCCTCGAAAAACGAATCGTTTCTCAGCGCGTCGCGCGCGTCGTCGGCGCTCATGGCGGCGAGCGCCTCTCTCAGACGGTCGTACACCGCTTTTTCGGTAGCGGGGTCCTTGCCGTACTTTTCGGCGTATTCGCTCTCCTTTTCGCGCTGATCCAATGCCTCGGAATACAGCTCCGAATCCTTCATCGTCTTATCCGCGGCGTAAGACTGTTCCTTTTCGAGCAGCGTGTTGTTATACTTGAGCGCCTCCGTCTGCTTGTCGTAACGCTCGTCCTTGAGCTCGTTGATGCGCTCGGTAATCTTTGCCGCAAGCGAAATATTGAAGCTGTTGAGCGCCTGCTCGCGCTTGAAATCCAGCGAGTTGAGTTCGCTGTCTATCTCGGCTATCTTCTTGCTCAGGGTTTCCGCCGCGGCGGCAACGGACGCCGCTCTTGCCTCGCTGAGGTCTGCCATGCGGTTAACCGCAATGCTGCTCCTTGCAAGACCGCGCTTTAAAACGTCGTCCGAAACCTGTTTGTCGGCGGCGTCGTAAGCTTCGTTTATCTCGCGCTTGTCCTGCTCGAGACGCGCTCCGCTTTCGGCCTTGTCCTTTTCGAGAGAATCCCTTTGCGCCGTTATTTCGTTTTCTATGGCGGTCAGCCCGTCGTTTTTGTATTTCTCGTTTTCGGCGGCCGCGATCTTTTCGATCTCCTCGTCGGTGGGCGCTTTATACTCGACGCGTTCGTACCTGACTCCCTCCGGAAGCTCGGGCGCTTCAGTCTGAGGTGCGCCGGTCATCGCCAATACGTCCTCCTTCGCCGACTGCAGCTCGTCCGACGGGCTTTTCTTCTTTCCGAACAGCGTTTTCATGTATTCCAAAAAGTTCATGTTTTCCTCCCTTAAAATAAAAATACCTGCGGCGCGCGGCGGCGGCAACGCGCAAATCCCTACGTTGCGACATAATACAGTCCGTCCCTCCTCTCTATCTTCCCGTCGCCGACGAGCGCGCAATCGTCCGAATAGCTGACGGCGCTTCCGCCTCGCTTGATCCGGCCGACAGTGTCGTACTCATACAGCTTGAGCGCACAGCCGTCGCTTATCACTACGCGCACGGTTCCGTCCGCATAATCGGCCGAGCTGATCCTGCCGGTCGCCACGCTCACGCTTCCCTCGGCGAAAATCATGATTCCTCGCTCCTACGCACGCAAACCGCAGATACCAGTTTTCCAGTGTCGTCTTTTACCGCCTCGACCGTTTTAAGCCGGCATACGAGACCTTCGACTGCCGTCTGGTATTTGCTTTCGCGGCGGCGGGAATCGCGCAGCTCGTAAACGAGCAGCGCCAGAAACATCACCGCCCATATACCGTTTGACAGCGCCATATCGAATATTGTGTTCCACATTGTCCTTTCCCCCGTCCTTTATATTATCCTCCGACCGAGTCCGTTATCGACAGCATTATCTTTATGCGCTGTTTGCCGCCGGCCGGATCGGACGCGCCGCGCATATAGAACGACGCCGTTTCGCCGAAATCGCCGCTGTACAGCGCCGCCGTCTTTCTGACAACTCCGTAAACCTCGGCCGCTCCTTCCGGCCTGACGACTACGAGCTGTCCGCCGACAGTCTGCGCGCAAACCGCGTCGTCGGGCAGCTCCGTAAGCTCGGCAAGACCGCGCGACGAGTACGATCTGACGTTGGCTGTGAGCGTTCCGTTCCGCCTCAGAACGACCGTACTGCCGTACAGATCTGCTTCCGCCTGCGAGTCGGACGAATAATCGACGGTACACACGAGACCGAGCATGATGTCGTATATCTTCACGCCGCCGGCAGTCGCCGCTTTAAACATTCCGTTCCCTCCGGTTAGCTCCGCCTGAGCGTCCACGCCCGAAAAAAGCTCGGCAAGATACGCCGACTGCGCCGCGTCCGCTCTGCTGCCGCCGCGCACCTCCGAGCGCGAGGGCGAGCACAACGCTATCTTTCCGTCGGAAGCGTGCATGAGCACCGAGTGAACGCCTATCTCCGCCTCTTCCGTCTGAGTCAGTTTGCCGTCCTTAATACCGTAACGCCTGAGCGTTCCGCCGTAGAGCATGGCGAAATGGTATGTGCCGTCGGCGTCGCGGTCGAAGCGGAAGCTGTCGGGAACGTCAATGCCGAAATGCATTGTCTCCGCTCCGTAGACGGTCAGCCCGTCGTCTATCACCGCCACCGTTCCGTCCGAAGCGATGTCTGCCAGCTTGCCGCCGGCGGCGGTAAAGCACGGCCTCAGTTCGCCGTCGAATACGGTCAGCTCGCGCTCGTTGAATATCCCGAGATACTTTCCGTCAGCATCCGAAAACAGCTTGCCGTCGGGCAGTCTCACTTCGAGGGCATAAGGCCCGTCGACGGCGTACGCCTCGCTCAGCAGTTTGTAAGCGCTCACGCTCGCCCCGCCCGACGACACCGAAAACACTCCCAGCGCATACCCTTCGGGCAGGACGGCAATACCGTTGACCGCGGCGGCCTGACACGCTGTCGTAGAAAATGCCGTCTCCAGCGCCGGCGCGCGCATGACCGGCTGACCGTTCAGCATAAGCACGATCTCGGGAATTACGCCGGCGTCGAAATACGCCGTAAAATATATTCCGTCCGCGTCTGCCGAAACGTCTGCCGCGTATGAGTCCGTAATGAGCCCGCCTCCCCTCCTGAGTTTCTCTTCTTCGCGTATATCCTCGCCGCGGCACAGCGTAAAAACGCCTGTCATCGGCGTAACGCCGAGCAGCATCGCGGCGAATGCGTTTTCGCCTGCAACCAACCGGACGTCGCCCCCGACCGATACGCTCAGCCTCAGCGTTACCGTTATACCGCCGTCTACGGCTGCTGACAGCGCGACGGCCCCTACGGGCTCAGTTCCGTCGCCCGAAAACGCCACCGAGCTGAGCTCGCCCGTATATTCGCCGGCGCCGAGAGTAACGGTGCGCTCGACAAACAGCTCGCCGGACGGATCGGAATTGAGGGCGGTAAGCGCCGCCTCGAACGAGTAAGCGTTGCCGTCTATGGTAAATATGAGATACTCGGTAAACGCCAGCCCGTCGGCAAGCTGTCCGAAAACGGCGGCCGCGTCCACTTCGACCGGCGCCGATTCGCCTGCGGTATTCACCGCGCCGTAAAAATCAATCATCGACTCCCTCCGCGCTGAACTGCGCCGTAAGCCCCATCGTCGCTTCGCGCACGGTTTCGGGCTGCGAAAATTTAAGTCTGCATTTTTCCTGCCAGCCTACGACAGCCGTCGGCGAAGGCGCGCCGCGCACGAACTTTACCGCGTCGGCGCGACCGAACCCCGTTTCGGTTTCGCCGCTTATGCGCGTCAGCGCCTCGTCGGCAGTACGCATATACGCCGCACCGTCTCTGACATACATCAGAAATACGCGGCCGCCCGAGCTGCATACGGCTGGAGACTCTGCGCTTTTGCAGGCGTAAAGCACCGCCGTTTCGCCGAGATCCGAGCCGTATTTCTTGAGCCACAGATTGCCGGCTGCGTCGTTATGCGCCAGTATAAACCCGTCGCCGCAGCCGCACACGTCGAAGCGGCTGCCCCGACACAGCTCTTTTTCCATAACGGCCTCGCCGCCCGAAAAAAGACAGCCCATGACCGACATATTGCGCCCGTAAGCCGCGAGGACAGCCGTTCCCGACTCCGCCACGGCAAAGTCGGACGCCTCGCGGCCTATTCCTTCTCCGCCCACCGTGACGATTTCCGCGCGTTTGAGAACCGCTCCCGAAAGATTCTGCGGCCTGAGCGCGAGCGTTTTTGCGCCGCTGAACTCCGCCGCGCCTATGAGCACCTCGGTTTTTTCGCCCGAAAAGCTGACCGACGCGTCCGAAAACGCCGCGCCGCCTATCTCGGCGGTGATGCGGCCGGATACCTCGCCCGCGGCGGAAAATGTCAGCTTGACGACCAGCGCCACCGCGCCCGACGCCTTTATTTCGGCTATCTCCACCACGTCTCTCAGCGGCACGTCTGGCGCAAATCCGGCGTATGCCGGAAGCTTACGCGGCTGAACCGATATCCGGCTTTCCAGCTCCTCGGCTTTGAGATAAGCAAGTTTTCCGTAATCCATACAACCCTCACATACGCAGGATAAGCTGAGGCCGCGCGACGCGCACCCCCGAACCGGTCGCTTCTATCACCAATCCTATACGGCGCCCCGAAAGCCCTACCTTGGCTCTGGAAATGCCGTCGCCGAGCGAAAGCGTTTTGCTGCCCCTTTCGGTCGTAACGGTAACGGTGACGGCGCCCTCCTTTTCGATGACGGCGGCGGTTATTTCCTTTACCGAGTCGGGATTTCCGAGATCGGTCTGCGGAACTCTCCACCGCTTGGGCAAAACGTTGTTCTTTGTCACCGAATACACGCGCCCTCCCGAAACGGCGTAAGGCGTAAGCCGGGCGAACGCGCTCACGTCGTAACCGCGGCATATGCACGCGCTGCCGTCCGCCGGCGAATAAACGATCAGTCCGTTGTTGACGAAGGTTCCCTCTTCGCAGCCCACCGTACCGCCGTCCGTCCTGAGCCTTGCCGCAAGATAGTACTTTCCGCCGTAATACGCGGCCGCAGGACTGCCGCCGTCGAAACAGCCGGCAAGCTTAGGCAGTATGCGCGAAGTGGAAATTCCGTCGAAAGCGTACATTCCGTCGTCGGCGAGAAACAGTATCCTGTCTCCGCAAAGCGTAACCGTTTCGGGGTATATGCGACCGCTCGAAACGAACAGATTGGAGACGGAAAACTCGGTCTGGTCGGCGTAAGCCGTCAGCCTCGAAATCCCGTAATCGCGGAACACGAAAACGTAATTGAGGTAGCTCACCACCTTGTTGAGCCGTCCCAGCTCGTCGGACAGCTCTATAAAGCCGCCGCCCGAGAGATCGAGGCTCCAGTTGGTGGGATCGAGATCGTCGGAAAAGTAAACGGTATTGCGTTCGCCCTCGGTAGTGACAAACAGCCGCTCATAGTGCAGCGTCATACTGGTCACGCGCGGCGAGCCGGCAACGGTGTAAGGCGCGTCGCCGTAATGCCATACCGCCATGTCGTCGGCGGAAGAGCACATTATGACGACTTCATCGCCGTTCAGTTTGTAGTTTACAGCCTGAACCGGCGCGGTAAAAGCGACTCCGTCGAGCGTTCCCGTCTGTCCGTCGGCCGAATAGTGAACGCTGCCGTCTGCGTCCGAATACATGAGAATATCCTTGACTCCGTTCTCGCCGTTAAGGCGGTATATCCAGACGCTTACCACGTTTTCCAGTCCGATGTCGCCCGACAGACCGTATCCGTCGGTCAGAGCGCCGCTGGAAACGTCGAAATTGTACAGTTCAGCGGCATAGTTTACGTTCGACGCCGCTTCGTCGGTGACCGAATCAAGCCCTGATCTGAAATCGGGGATCAGCAAGCGCGCCCGTCTTAAAGCCATCTCCGCCTCCTCACGCTACCGCCGACGGGCGCCTGCCGCGCAAGGCTGTCGCGGAATTTGGTATCCCATGCCGCCGATTCCTCGAACAGGCTGTTCTTAAGACAATATTCCGCAGCAGCGCCGTAAGCTACCGTGCGCCCGTCGAAAGGACATTCGTCGGTCTCCTGAAAATCGGGAACATACGCGTATTCTATCTCGACTGCGCCGTAAACGTCCGCTTCCAGCCTGTCGAAAAACGTTCTGAATTCTACCGGACGTCCGCACGAATACACCGCGTATATCCTTATAGGATAATACGTCAGCGCGTCGTACCCGATCTGACCGGTACATTCGGTCTGCTCGCGCCTCACGATAGGCCTGTACTCGGCGGCTATCTCGCCTGCGGCCCGCTGAACGCAGCCTACGCCCACCTGTCCGCCCGTCAGCTCGGACGCCAGCTCGGCAATTTCATTTACTGTCATTTTTCCCCTCCATTGCCCGCTCGAAGCCTTCAGCGACCGAGTCGGCGGCCAGGCGCAACCGCTGTTTTTCCGCCTTGGCGTTAGCCTCCTGCGTTTCCTTCATGAGCTGCGCAAAGCGCTCGCGCCGCGTCCGTCTCACAAGCCTGACCGTTCGTTCGTCAAGCTCGGGGTACGGAACCTTCAGCGCGAGAGTGCTCCCGCGCTGAAGGCTGTTATGCACCTCAAATCCGCTGTCGGTGCGCAGTATAAAGTAGCCTTCGTCGATCGATCTGAGTCTGTCGGCTATTCCGAACAGGTCGTTTTCCACCCGTTCGCGCATAGCGTTACGATCTCGTTATGCCGGTTATGCACGCCTGACCGTTAGGCCGGTCGCACATGAGATCGCAGTACTTGACAAGCGTGGCGGAATATGTCGGCTTGCCCTGCGTCTGACGCAGAATCTTGCCGTTTTCCGTTTCGAGATACTTCCAGTCGCACAGCTGGTGCAGCTTGAACGCGGATGTATTGAGCAGGTACATGGTGCCGGCCCCCACAAAACGGTCGTAAACCACCGGTATTCCGTTGTAGGACATACTCCTGAAACCGCCGGCAAGCTCCATGATGTCGACATTGCGCTTGTACTGTAGCATATACTCCTGATACGCCAGCTTGACGTCGGCGGAAACCGCTATGAAATCGACCGTCGAGTTCGCCTCGGTGTCCAGCTTGTCGATCATTTCCTGCATTACGGTCTCGTCGAGCAGTCCGGCGTTGCTCTTGGTGACGGGATTCATAAACTTGTTCGTTCTGGGCACTCCGTAAAGCGTGCCGGTGCCGAAAATCGCGCCCAGTCCGGTTATCTCCTTGTCCTTGCTGCCCTGAACATACATACTGCTGCCGTCGGTAATCGAGGGAGTAGTATAAAAGCTGACGGTCTTATTGTCTCTGTCTATGCTCTTTATTCTGAGCGACGCCGAAATCAAGGTGCCGGTCACGCCGTATACGTCTACCACAAGCCCCTCGATGAGGTTCTGAACGTCGGTGACGGGATAAATTCCAGTCGACGTCGACGCGCCTATACCGCTCAGCTTGCCCGTGCCGTCGCCGTAAAGCATCCGGCCGAGGTTGAACCTCGACGCCTCGAGAAGATTCGTCAGTTCCTGATTGAGCAAATCGGTAAACGCCCCTCTTCCGTCGGCCGAAGCTCTTATAGCCTTGTCGGATATCTCTATCTGACCGTAAAGGTTCTTAAGAGTGGTGACAAACTGGTAATAGTCCGTCGACTGAGCGGCAGGAAGATCTCCGGTTTCGTCGCCGGCGCCTATGCCGCCGTTTATTCCCCAGCTGACCGCTTTGCGTATCTCTTTGCCCCATACGCCGGCTGTCGTCTGCTCTATGCGCGACAGCAACGGGTTGATTTTGGTGTTGAGCAGTTCGGTAACCGCTCCTAGATATACGCTCTTGAGTGCGTTTTCAGCGTTTTGCAAAGTAACCATTTACACATTCTCCTTTTATCTTGTTTTTTTAAGAATTTTGTCTGCCCGTCTTTTTGCCTCGGACAGCGACGAAGCCGCGTGCGGCGGACGGCATACGGGCAGGCCCTTGGGCATTACGGGCGGATGATCAGGCTTTTTCACGTTCGACCTCCGCTTCTACCGCTTTGAAATTTTTGTGCTCCCTGATGTGCCTTATTATCTTTTCTTCCAGCGCGGCGTCGGGATTGTTCTGCATCTGCGCGCTGAGCAAAAACCGCGTATGCACCTGAACGTGAGCGTCATGATCGTCGATCTCGCTTACCTGCGGATTTTCGCCGGCTGCGGCGGCCGCGTTTTCGCGTTCGGCGCGGTTATAATGAAGACTCTCCTCGTCCTTAAGCTGCTCCCAGCCGCCGTAACCGAGCACACTGAGAATTTTATAGCGCGTGGTGGCGTCAAGCTTGCCGTTCTCGTCGTACAGCAGACCGCTTTTAAGCAGATCGAAAAGCATATTCTGTTTTGCGGCCGGCGTAGTCGAAATCTCGCTTCCGCTGTCGCACACGACGTCGTCGCAGGTGACGTCGCTCGCGGTAAAATACAGCAGCTCGATGTCCCCGTCTCCGCCCACTATCCGCGCCAGCCGCGGCGTAACGGCGTAACGCTTGTACAGTGCAAGTATCCTGCGCGCCATTTCCCTAGCGCATTCGTTGATGTTTTCAGCCGTCACGTTAAGGCGCGTGTCGTCCTGTTCGATCAGCAGCTGCAGAGCGGTGCCGCTCGAAACAGACGACGGCACGGACGACGACCGCATTATCTCCGAAACGCCCGAAACCGAAATGAACTCGTTAAGCAGCCGGTCCTCTTCCGCGGAGAAGTCGCTCGGAACACGTCCCGAATCCATTATTCTCGGCGGAGTGGCGCCCTGCCTGTAAACGAGTATGCGCCCGGGACAAAGCCCCTCCGCCTGCAGCGATTCGGTGTCTACCGAGCCGTCCTCCACCGCTATCACGCCGCCTGCCAGACGGTTCATGAACTCGTGCTTGCGGTTTTTAACCGCGTTGTACGCTCTCTGAATGGGGATAGTGCGCTCGACCATGCTCGTGCCGAAAAAGTCTCCCGGCCGCGCGATCGATACCTGACGTATAAACGGCATTCCGTCCGTCAGCGCGCCGTAATACAGGAGACTGTCGCCGGCGATCACCGCCAGCTCGCCTTCGGGATGCAGCGCGTCTGGCAGAGTATAGCGCTCGATAACCATGGCGTGCGCGGTCAGCTGCTCGCCGTGCGGTGTAAGCGTCCCCATGTTTTCGGGAGAAACGGCTTTACCGTAAACGGCAAGTATGTCGTCGATGTGAACGGCGCGCGCGTGTATCATGCTTTTTATTTCGCTCACGTCCTCGGCGCACAATGAATCGGGATAGATTTCAAAGGGCGGACATACTTCGGCGTGAACCTCGCCCTCGCCGTTTTCGGCAGCCGCGTCCCAGACGAGCTTGTAAAACGAGGTTCCGCATATTTCCGACCACATCGTGCCTCTTTCCAGCAGTTTGGAAATATTGAGCTTTACGGCGGCGCTGTCCAGAATCTTGGCGGACGTGCGCGCCGCTTTCACGTCGTCGTTGTCCCCCGATGCCGGTCGCACGTTCATAACCGGCCTTACGCGGTTCAGCTTGGCAAGCCGCGTCTCGACGATTGACGCTATGTGATTGTACGTCTGTCTCTCCTGCCATTCGTATTCCGGCTCCGAATCGAAAACGCTTTCCCCAGCGCGGTAGCAGTACTGGTCGCCTTTGACAAACCGCATATTCAGCCGCCACACCGCCTCGCACTCGCGCCTTTTTTCCGCGCGCGCTTCGAAATCCGCGCGGACGTCGCTCACTATTTCAGCCTCGTTCAGCTTCTGCACGTCTGCCTCCCGTCCGGTCCGCTCTTCTCTCCGGTCTGCCGGTCTTTCCGGCAGGCGCGACCGGTCCGCCTTCCGGCTCCGCCGCCTTTTCCGCGGCTTTGTCCGCCGTTTGGGCGAGATATCTGCCGCTCGCCTCGTGCAATTCTCTGAGACACGCCCCGCACAGATGTATGCGGCTGCGAATACCGGCGCGGCTGAATTTCACCGTGTGTTCGGCCAAGTTTTTGCACAGTCCCAGTTCGCACCTGAGTCTGTATTTATTAGGTACTATTTCCATTGTCTTTCTCCCCTTCAGATAACCATTCGCGCATGAGTCTTTCCTTTTCCTTCACGATCTCGTCGTAAGAAAGACTGCGTTCGGGCGGCGACAGCTCGACGAGCATTTTCAACGCCGCGAGATCGGGCGGAACATCGGTGGTTTTCACGCGCCTGCGCACGAGCTTTTCGCCCGTTTCGTCCACTCCGTACTCTTCGGTGACTTCGCGGCTGACGTAGCCGTAAGCACGCTTGCGGACAGCTTTTAAGATCCTCTCATCCATTATCCTCCTTCCGGACGTCGTCCGTTTTATATATTAACCGCAGACGCGTTAAGCGCGCCTTGCGCGCCGACGGATCAGCTTTTCCTTGAAGCGCGTCAGCTCGTCGGTTTCGCGGCGCGGCACGTTGGGTTCGGGGCGGCTCATGACGTAATACCTCAGCTCGTCCATGGCGTGATCGTCCTTTTTGCGCGGAACGTCTCCGTTCCCCCACCAGTACGACTTGAACTCGCGAATCATATTGACGCAGCTGTCGAAGATGTAAAGTTTGGGGCCGTCGCCCGCAAGGTACTGTTTGACGCGCGAAATACCTGCAAAAAGCTGTTTGTCCACTTTTGCGTTGCAGTTGATGCCGCGCTCGTAAAACAGCTCGGTTACGGGCCGCGCGGAAGCAAGCGTGCGCTGCGTGGCGGCCGCGTCGATGAGCGCGTCGTACCTGCCTCCGAAACCGGTATGCCAGCCGAGCTGCCCACACTTTTCGCATATGCGGCGGCTATGCCAGGCTATGTCCTTTCCTGCTGCGTAATGCTCGGCGACGACGTAAATGTTTCCGTCGCCGTCAACGCAGTACCAATGGCAGGACAGCGGATTATTGAGTCCCGGATCTATAGACAGCTTATCCTGCCATAAAAACGGCACGTCAAACGGCTTTATAACGTGCACGCGCTCGTCGAACTCGGGGTACACCGGTCCGCATTCTGCGGAAAACCGCCCGTACCTTCTCGATTCGAGCGCGGAAGGATCCAGCGCTGCCGACACGCGCTCGATTTCCTTTTCGTCGAGAAAAGGATTGTCGCGCCATTCCATAGTTTCGTGCCACATCTCGCTGTCGCCGTCTTCGTTGAGAAAAATCTTGTAATATGCGAAAGTGAGTCCCTTCAAAGGCGTCATGGTGCCGAAGATCTCGCCCTTTCTGTCCATTACGCGCATACGGCACTCGTTGTACACGTCCTCGGGCGGCTCCTCGTCAAACCACACGAAATCCAGACTGGCGCCCTGGAATTTTTCCCGTCCCATCTCGCACGACTTGAAAGTTATAACGCTGCTGCCTCCCAGTACGTTCTTTATGGTAATGGTGTCGATTATTCCGGCGCGCGGATTGGACGCGCGGCCCGCCGACATTACGATATCCTCTATCCAGTCGGGATTGACGTAATCCAGTATCTTTGACTGCGCGACTTCACGCTGCACTTCGCGCGAAACCGAAACTATCCAGCCCCTTACGTCGCTGCGGTTGGCGCGGTAAGGATGTATCCCCCTCGCCAGCCATACCGCCTCTACCGCTCCGCATTCGGTCTTGCCGGTGCGGTTGCCGCCGAAAACCCAGCGGTTGCGCTTGAGACATTTATGAAATTCAAGCTGCTTTAAATGCACGCGCCGCCCTTTGTTATACCATTCGAGCCGGTTTTTACGCTTGTATTCGGCGGCCTTTCTCTCGAGAGAGAGAATCTTCCTTATAATCTCCTCTTCGCTTTCCGCCTTGCCGCCGCGCGCCGTATGCGCGCCGGCGGACTGCCGTTCGCTTATTTGCATATAAAAACGCATCCTTTCGCGGAATTTCCGCAAAAAAAGCGGTAAACCGCACCGCTTACGGTGATAGAATTAGCTGTATGAAACTGATATCAGCATTAATTGCCGCCATCATGATCGCCCCGATAAGAATTTCCGCCGCACTGACATCGCAAGACGTCGTATACGCTTACCTTTCCGCAGATACGGTTCTGTATTCCGCGACGGCAGACGGCTATACGCCGATGTTCACTATGCCGGCGACGTATTTCGTCATGCTCCTGTCCGACGACAAAGACGGATATACGGCGGCAAGCTGGCTGGACGTAACGGGCTTTGTGGAGACCGCCGCGGTTGAAACGGTCGATTACGTTCCGGTAACCAAATACCCTTCGCGCAGTCTTACCGCGACCAACGACGGCAATCAGGTCAATATCCGTTCCGCGCCCGACCATACGGCCGACAACATAACGGCATACCTTCCGGACGGAAAAACTGCCGCGGTTTACGGCGAAACCGACGGCAGCAAGCTTATCCCTCAGGTGGGCGGATTATGGTATTACGTCAGGTATACCGAAAACGATCAGTCGTTTTACGGCTATGTCTATTCGTCGCAGGTGACCGCCGAAGCGGTGGCCGAAAACGTGATAGAACGCGAAACGCCGACGGTGGTCGCGCCGGTAGAGGACGCGGGCGAGCTGGATCTATACGCCAAAATAGGAATAATAGCCGCGCTTACCGTGCCGGCGGTAATCGTAATGTTTCTTATTTTCAGACCTGCGCCGAAAAACCGCACACCGAGAAAATTCTGAAACCCCGTTACGCTGCGCATAACGCCTTACCGGAACCGTTTCGGTTTCCTAACGTTTGAACGTCAGGCCGCCTAGAACGCGGCTGGGGCGCGCATTACGAACGTATCGTACACCGATTTGACCGCGCGCACATCGGCGTAGTCGTTTTCGAGCCTCTCCCTGCAGAATCCCAGTTTTTCCAAAGCGGCCTCGCACTTGTCGGCCGCCTTTTTTGTGCGTCTGTAAGCGGTAGCCTTCGACAGGCCGAGCACTTCCGACATATCCCCGTAACTGAGACCTTCGAGGCACATTCTCATAAGCTCCTTTTCCTCTTCGTCAAGGCAGCAGCGCAGACGGTGAGACAGCACCTGCATATTAACCAGCCGTCTCTTTCTGTCGGTGAGCTTCATCAGCTTTCTGCACTGTGACGAAGTCTCTCCGAACGGGTTGAGAGCTACGGCGTTAATCTTAGCGTCCGTTATCTCCTCCGCCCTTGCAAGCTTATCTCCGATATACAGTACCGTCAAAACCCATGCGTTCATTTCAACTAACTCCTTTCCGTATTCAGGTCGTGTTTGCTTATTACGGATATATAATAACACATTCGGTATGACAGCTGTTTGTCCACATTGGTAATTCGTTTCGCAAAATTTCCTTATTTTTCCAAAATGGCAGTCGTTAAAGCGCCTTTAAAATATAAATTAAAAACCCCCTCGGGAGTTATCCGTCGGGGGCGTTAAAAAAGCTTGGCGTTTTCAGTACAGGAACCGCGGGTTATCTGCCGCTCGATATTCTCTCCACGGCCTTTCTGCGTATCTCCTTAAGCGCAACGGCGTCTCTGGGATACGTTACGAAGTCCTTTTTGAAGCCGTTGTCCAGAAGCAGCTTTTCCGCTTCGTCGCGGCCGAACTTCTCCGCGTAAACGCACATCAGCTTGAAGTCCTGTATGGCGTCGAATGTGTGTTCGTGCCTGACGGAGTCGAGCGGACCGTTTTCGCCCGGATATACTATAAAGGAATCGCCGCTGGGAAAACCGCCGCAGCCGTCGTTTACGGCGTAGGGATCTATTCCCACATCGGACAGAGTCGAGTTGTAGAAGTTGTATCCCCACTGCAAAAAGCCCTTTATGTCGTTTAAAAACAGCTGAAAGCCAAGCACGCGGGTGCGCTCGCCGGGCATAGCCATAAAGCGGTTTGAAAGGTAATTCCCGCTCTGCCCGCAGCAATAATACGCCCAGAGATCGGGAGTTTTCTTATCCAGAAAGACCTGAATCGCCGATGTGGCGGCAATCGCCATGGTCAGCAGCCCGCGCTCGTAAAACTCGTAATGGCTGAGCGCGTCCATAACCGTCGCGTCGGGAAGCGCCGAGCTGAATATTGCACGGGCAGCGACATAATTGTCTATATTGGTATCGTTAGGCTCGTCGGATATATGGAAAAAGCACAGCTTATAAAGTCCCTCCGCGTCGATAGCTTTTTTGAGTTCGGGAAGGAACACCTTTAAAAAGCGCTCGTATTCGCCGCCGGCGGCAGGCGTATCCCAGCCGAATATGCGCCTGTAAACGCCGTCGTCGGTCGCCATTATTTTAGGCGCCGCCGCGGCTCCCCACTGCGTGAACAGGTGCGACATCTCGAAATATTTTATGCCCAGCTCTCTCGCATTTTTCATAAAGGAAACGAGCCTCGCAAACGAAAAGGAATATTCTCCCTTTTCGCGCGTAACGTCGACAAGCTGCACGGTCAGCCGCTCGCTCCCCACGCGCGTATCGAGCGGCGGAGTGAAAAGCGGAGTGAGCAGCATATTGACGCCGTGCTTAACTGCGTCGGAAATAAACCGGTACATTATTTCGTTATACCGCTCCGAAAAAACCTCGCAGTTATAATAGCGCGCTATACCGTCGTAATGGAACCAATTGGTATAAAATAGTTTGTGCTCGCCCAGAACGAAATCCTTTATATCCAAGCTGTAATCGCAACGCCCCAATATCTCGCCGTCGCGGTTGACGAACGAAATTGCGAGATTGTAGCTGCCGGCGTCCAGACCGCGGACGGTAAACCACACCGACTGCCAGCGGTCGGGCTGAAGCCACAGCTTGCGCGCGTTTATCGGCCTCAGTATATCGGGGCACAAAAACGGCTTATCGGATATGTAATAGTCGTCGCGCAGCTCGGGCGCGGGAAAGGTGCAGGCCACCGGCTCGACGGCGCGTATTTCAATATTTGCCGACGGAATACCTTCAACCTTCACATCGACGTCAGCGAGATACTTATCCGATTTGTACGCCGCCTGAAAAGACAGCACTTCGTCCAGCGCTCCCGTATTGCGCGACTCTTTAAGCTCGGGCCTTTTGTCAAGCAGAACCTTCTCCTCTGCGGCTATAGTAAAACATTCAAACATCTCTCGTCCTCCTGAGTCTGATTTTCAAATATGTCTCAGCGCGGTATACGCTATAAGCTTTTGCTCGAAATCCCTGCCTTTCAGCTCTTCAACACGGCTTAAGCGCTTAATCCTGTTTACGCTTTGTTTAAAACGCGGATCGGCCGCGGCGCGGACGCACCCTTTTAACGCCGCGTTGCCGCACGTCTCCGTCTGCACGTCTGGTATCATTCCGACAGCCTTCGCGCTAGCCGGATTGACGTGCAGCCCCAGTCCGCCGGCAAGCAATATTTTGGACGGAGCCGTTCCGGCAGCGCCGCAAACGGTCTCGATAGCCGCGCGGACGGCGCTCTTTGCAAGCTGAAACGCCCTTACGTCCTTCTGCCCGACGCTTACGCCGCCTATCGACAGCCGCCCGTCCAGATTTTTATCCATAGCGCCCGACTCGTCTACCAGACCGATCCTGACGGCAACCGCCACGGCGTCGATAAGACCGCTTCCGCATATGCCTTCAGGCTCGGCGCCGCCTATGACCGTAAACTTCATTCCCTTATCGTAAAATACCGAATCGATTGCGCCCTGCCTGCCGCCCATACCGCATGAAATACCTGCGCCTTCAATGGCGGGACCTGCAGCCGCAGAACACATATAATATTTTCCGCGCGAATACATTGCAATTTCGCAGTTGGTACCAAGGTCTACCATCATCTCGCCCTCTCGCAGCGACAGAAAAGCGGCTCCGGCCAGCGCGTCCGCGCCTATAAACGCCGACAGACATCCGAGCGTGCGTATTTTTATGCCGCCTCGCGTCATGCTCCCCGACTGCGTAAATGCGGGTTTGAAAGGATATTCGCCCATGGAAGAAGGATCGGCTCCCAGCAGAAAATGCAACGCTGCCGTGTTACCGACTGCCATAACGCCTTTACAGCCGCAGTCGGCTGCAAGCTTTGCCACGCAGTCGGCGGTCAGCCGGTGCATTTCGTCAAAATTCCCCTGCTTTGCGGCGGCTATGCGGCTTAAAACGTCCGCGCCGTATGCCGCCAAAGGATTCGGCAAGGCGATTCCGCCCCTGACCTGTCCCGCTCCGTCGACGACCGCGGCTTCTATAATAGTTGTCCCCAGATCGACGGCAAGCGTCTCGCCCGTTCGCTCTCCGAAAAAAGCCGCGTCCGATCGGTCGGGTATCTTTATCACGGCGTCGCCCAAGGCGGACGTAACGCACGCGCGCGCGTACATTTTACCGTCCTTTATTTTCGGGCCGATACGCGCGTCGGCGGTTATTCCGGGCAGATTCACCGCGTCGCGCACATCGGACGGCGCGCCGGTAAAACCGATCGGAACAAATAGTCCCGAAACCAGCTCAACCATACACTTGCCGCATCTGCCTGCGCCGCCGCACGGCGCCTCGAAAGGTTCGCCTGCTGCGCGAACAGCCTGCAGAAGATCCGCCGCCCCGTTAACGGAATGTATTCTATTGCCTTTACAGACAACCCTGATCATATAAAAAAGTATACTATATCGCCGCGGAAAAATCAAGCGTTATCTGCCGCCTGACGTCTGGCTCCGACCCTTATCGAACTCCCACCAACCGCGCTACGTCTTAACCGCCTCTCTCCAAGCCCTCACCGACAGCGCTACGCCTTAAACACAAATTCCTAAACTCTTAACGGAAACTTATGCTTAAAATCTTGCCGGAAATACGGTTTTGAATCATTTTCCGACGCACGCCCGCCCGTAATTGCGACAAAAAAAAGAGAGGAAACTTAAAGTCTCCTCTCTTAAGAACGCGCCGTGTTATTCTATTTCGATCCTGTGGGCGCCGCCGCTCTTGGCAGCCTCTTTGGGAATTACGACGTTGAGCATACCGTTTTCGTACTTAGCCTTTATATCCTCTTTCTTGATATCTCCCACATAATAGCTGCGTCTGCAGGAGAAGCTGCGCTCGCGGTGAATGTAATTGTCCTTTTTGCCGTCGTCTTGCTTTTCGCTCTTGGAAACGGAAATGTCCAGATACCCGTCCTTGAGATCGAGCTGTATGTCCTGTTTGTCCAGACCGGGCAGTTCTACCTCCATCACATACTCGTCTCCGTTATCCTTGATGTCGGTGCGCATATATTTGTGGCATCCCCTTCCGTAAAAGCCGGGGAAAAAGTCATGCATCGCCTCGTCAAAAAAGTCGTAGTCGGGAAAGTCCGCGTTTCTTCTTATTAATCCGTTTTTCATAAAACCTGATCTCCTTTTTTTGAATTTTTTAGCAGTCTCAGTCCGAATGTGTCAGCACTCTCTCTTTGACTCTGCTAATATTATAGCACTTTTACGCAATTTGTCAAGAGGTTTTACAAAAAAAATCAAAAAAATTTTATAATTTCCCGTAATGTTTTCCGTCGCAGTTCAGCCGATTTCCGATACTGTACTGCCGCGCTTTTGCGATGTTCAGCTTCGTCATGCAATACGAGCGTTGGAATGCAGAGAATCAATACAATGCTTTTATTGTTTGCACGCATTTTTCTGTTCCGAGCGAGCCGCTGTCCATACACAGGTCGTAATTATCCGCCTTGCCCCATTCGGTGCCGGTATAAATCTCATAATATGCCTTGCGTTTTTTATCTTTATCTTTAATTCGCTGCATGGGTTTTTCATCGCGCTCTCCGTAAACCGATACTATCCTTTCGGCTCGTTTTTCAGCCGAAGAATGAATAAAGACGATGAGACAATTTGCGATATTTTTCAGGATGAAATCGGCACACCTGCCTACAATGACGCATGGTCCTTCTTTTGCCAGATCCGTAATAACTTTCTGCTGAGCAAGCCACAGTTTATCCGCGTCCGACCGGCCGTCATGCGTGCGCCCGGCGAGAGCGTTTTCATACAAACTGTCGGAAATGGCATATTCGCCGTATTTTTCCACATATTCTTTTGCAAAACCGCTTTGCGCCGCGATTTTTTCAATCAGCTCGCTGTCGTAACAGGGGATTTTAAGCTGCGCCGCAACTTCTTTTCAGACAGTTCTTCCGCCGCTTCCGAATTCGCGGCTGACAGTAATAATTCTGTGAGAAATGCACGTTTCTGCTGAATTTTGCCGTTCTTCCTTTGAGTGTTTTGCAAGCGATCTTTTAAAATGCATAAAAAATATTGCCGCAAGACCAAGCGCAACAGTATCTGCGATCGGCTGAACCCACATCAAGCCGTCCGCACCGAATAAGGCGTCGAGAATAAAACAGAATGCGGGAAATACGACTATAAACCGGATGACGGCCACCACCAGAGAAGTTTTCCATTTTCCTACCGCCTGAAATATCGCATCATACAATGCGACAAGACACATACCGATTGCGCACCACGACCATCTGCGTATAAAAACTTCGCCTACGGCAACGGTATCTGCGTCGTCTATGAACATTCGTATAAACGAATCGGGAATCAGCTGCACCAGTAAAAGAAACAGAACAGAAAAGATCCAGAGTATAATAAACGAAAGTTTTGTGACGTCGCGCACCCTTTTATGATCCTTGGCGCCGTAACTGTACCCGATAAGAGGCATTACGCCCTGTGCGATGCCTATGCTTATATGAAGAGCGATAGTACCGACTTTTGCGGTAACGCCGTAAGCCGCCGCAATTATGTTGCCTCCCTCATGCCTCAAAAGCAACGCAGTTAAAAGTGAAATTGAAAAGCATACAAGTAAAACGGAGATCGCCGCGGGGAATCCGACGGACAGTACTTTGCAGGAAACGTCTCTTTTGAGCGTAAAGTGCTTCGGCGAAATTGTAATACAGGTAGTTTTATGTATCCGGATAAGGACGGCCAGAAAGAAAATCAGCGAAACGGTATTGGAAACGGCCGTAGCGATCGCCGCCCCCGAAACGCCCATATCAAACACAAAAATAAAAACCGGATCCAGTATTATATTAAGAATACCGCCAAGCGCCAAGCCGACGCCCGCTTCTCTGGTTTTACCTACGGCGCGCACAAGATGTCCCAGGGCAAGCCCCGCAACCGTAGGAATACCGCCGATCACAAACATATATAGGAGATAGTCCGCCGTATGAGAGAATGTCAGGTCGTCCGCGCCCGCAACCGTCAGAACGGGTTTCATGAGCGACGCCAGCAATATGCACAGAATGGCAGTCAGGGCGATACTGCCCCAAAAGCAGAAAGAGGACGCTTTTTTTGCCGTGTTTTCATCATTCCGGCCTAAACTTCTCGCGATAAGACTGTTAGCTCCGATCCCGAACAGATTGGCAACGGCGGTAAGAACAGTGTATATAGGAAAGGCAATGGAAAGAGCTGCAAGCTGATTCGGATCGCCCGTTTTCCCTATAAAAAATGTGTCGGCCATACTGTAAAGTATGACTATTATCTGGCTTATTACTGTCGGTATAGCAAGTTTCGCTATGGCCTTACCCACCGGCATCGATACGAACAAATCATTTTCTTTTGTCATAACAGGCCTCACTAATAACTAATTGTTGCGTATACGGTTCAAATTGTTCAAGGCGATCTCCAGAACGCGGGCAAATTCGGTTCGCTCGGCTTCATTCAATCCTTCCGGCAAAAAACGCTGCGTTTCCACGGCTATTTGTTTAAGCGTTTCTTCCAGTTCCCTTCCCTGCTTCGCCGGATGCAAGTTAAATCGTATACGATGTATCGTATACGATTTAAACGCATCAAAAGGAGATTTACTGAAAATGATTGATCAGGCACAATTCAGAATTGCATCTTTACTGGTAAAGATAGGAAACGCTGTTACATACTATCGGAATAGGAAAATGGAATATCTGGATCTGACTTCGGTACAAAGCGACGTACTGATCGATATACTGAGAAATCCGGGAATAACGGCGAGTGAAATAAAGGAGCATATACAGTTATCGCAGTCGACGGTAGCCGGCATTATCGCACGGCTGGAAAGCAAAAATCTGATCAGCAAGAAATTTGACGAAAACGATGCCAGAAAAGTAATTATTTTGTCAACTGTTTCTATGCGGAAACGGATAATTTAATGCGGAAATCGTTTTTGCTCTCGGCGGAAAAACATGGCGACGCTGCCGCTGTTTTTCTTTAAATAAAAAAAAGAACGTCCGCGATTGCGCGAACGCTCTTTTTTACGCTTAAAGCGAAGATTACTTGATGATGGTGGAAACAACGCCCGAACCGACCGTTCTGCCGCCCTCGCGGATAGCGAAGCGGAGTCCCTGCTCGGCAGCGATAGGCGCGATAAGCTTAACCGTGATCGCAACGTTATCGCCGGGCATAACCATTTCAACGCCCTTCGGCAGCTCGATGGTGCCGGTAACGTCGGTGGTACGGAAGTAGAACTGCGGACGGTAGCCGTTAAGGAACGGGGTATGACGGCCGCCCTCTTCCTTCTTAAGGACGTAAACCTGAGCTGTGAACTCGGTATGAGGGGTTATCGAACCGGGTTTGGCGATAACCTGACCGCGCTCGATGTTCTTCTTGTCGATACCGCGGAGCAGTACGCCGGCGTTGTCGCCCGCCTGAGCGTAGTCAAGCGATTTACGGAACATTTCGATACCGGTAACAACCGAAGTCTGGGTGGGTTTGATACCTACGATTTCGACGGGTTCCTGAATCTTGATGATACCGCGCTCTACTCTGCCGGTAGCGACGGTGCCGCGGCCGGTGATGGTAAACACGTCCTCGACAGGCATAAGGAACGGCTTGTCGGTGTCGCGTGCGGGATCGGGGATCCAGCTGTCAACGGCGTCCATAAGCTCGAAGATGCACTTGCAGTCTTCGCCGTCGACGTCGCCCTTCTGAGCGGCCTCGAGAGCCTTAAGAGCGGAGCCTTTGATGATAGGGGTGTTGTCGCCGTCGAACTCGTACGAGGACAGCAGGTCGCGGATTTCCATTTCGACGAGCTCGAGAAGCTCGGGATCGTCAACCTGATCTGTCTTGTTCATGAAAACGACGATCTTGGGAACGCCGACCTGACGGGCGAGCAGAATGTGCTCACGAGTCTGAGGCATGGGGCCGTCGGTAGCGGCGACGACGAGGATCGCACCGTCCATCTGCGCGGCTCCGGTTATCATGTTCTTAACGTAGTCGGCGTGGCCCGGGCAGTCAACGTGAGCGTAGTGACGCTTTGCGGTCTGATACTCAACGTGAGCGGTATTGATCGTAATACCTCTTGCCTTCTCCTCGGGAGCGGAGTCTATATCGGCATAGTCTCTCTTCTCCGAAAGGCCCTTGGCTGCGAGCGTCATTGTGATGGCTGCGGTCAAGGTGGTTTTGCCGTGGTCAACGTGACCGATGGTGCCGACGTTTACGTGCGGCTTGCTTCTGTCAAATTTTGCCTTTGCCATTTTTTATTTTTCCTCCGAAAAAATTTTGAAATTTAATTTTGCGGAACCGGCACTGTATCTGCGTTTTAAAGGCCGAATACCCGCAACGTTTACACTAACCGCGTAACAAATACATTATATCGTAAAATACCGATAAACACAATCGTTTTTGCAGCTTTTTTTATTTATTTTCAGTTATTTTTGTTACGGTCGCCTATAATCTTCTCCGCAACGTTCCTGGGAACTTCGGCGTAATGATCAAAAGTCATGGTATACTGACCGCGTCCCTGAGTGCGCGAACGAAGGTCGGTTGCGTAACCGAACATTTCGGACAGAGGTATCTCCGCCTTTATTTCTTGAGAGCCGTTAACGCTTTCCATGCCGAGCAGATTGCCTCGGCGGGAAGAAACGTTGCCCATGACGTCGCCGAGGTATTCCTCGGGGAGCACTATCTCGACGCGCATAATGGGTTCCATAAGGATAGGCGAAGCTTTGCGCATTCCTTCCTTAAACGCCATCGAACCGGCGATCTTGAACGCCATTTCGGACGAGTCGACCTCGTGGTAGCTTCCGTCTATGACGGTCACGCGGAAATCGACGCATTCGTATCCGGCGAGCACGCCGCTCATCTTGGCTTCCTTTATGCCGTTATCGATAGCGGGGATATACTCCTTAGGTATTGAGCCGCCGACCGTCTTATCGACAAACTCGTAGCCCTTGCCCGGTTCGAGCGGTTCCATAATAATCTTACAATGACCGTACTGACCTTTACCGCCGGACTGACGGACATACTTGCCTTCAACTTCGACCGTCTTGGTGATAGCCTCGCGGTAAGCGACCTGCGGCTTGCCGACGTTGGCCTCGACCTTGAACTCTCTGAGCAGTCTGTCGACGATGATCTCGAGATGCAGCTCGCCCATACCGGCGATGATGGTCTGACCGGTTTCCTGATCGGTATAGGTCTTGAATGTCGGATCCTCTTCCGCCAGTTTTACGAGAGCCATGGTCATTTTTTCCTGACCGGCTTTTGTCTTGGGCTCGATCGCCACTCGTATAACCGGATCGGGGAATTCCATGCTTTCGAGCACGATAGGCTTATCGGGATCGCACAGCGTGTCGCCCGTGGTGGTATCTTTGAGTCCCACGAAAGCACATATATCGCCGGCGTAGATCTGATCTATCTCGCTGCGGTTATTTGCGTGCATCATGAGGATACGACCTATGCGCTCTTTCTTGTTTTTGGTCGAATTAAGCACATACGACCCGGCGGACAGCGTGCCGGAATAGCAGCGGAAGAACGCCAGCTTACCGACGAACGGATCGGCCATGATCTTGAAAGCGAGACCGGAGAACGGCGCCGAGTCGGAAGTTTCGCGCTCCTCGACGGTATCGGTGCCGGGCAGAGTGCCCTTGACATGCGCAACGTCCAGAGGACTGGGCATGTACTCGACTATAGCG
>CASFJH010000086.1 GCA_949294845.1 uncultured Bacillota bacterium
GGGCATTATGCAGAACATCTACCGCAATATCGCGGCCGCAGCCGACCGTTACGGCAAGACCGACAACTTCGTTGTAGGCGCCAATATCGCCGGCTTCCAGAAGGTCGCCGACGCCATGATCGCCCAAGGCATACAGTAAGCTGCAATCTGCCGCAACAGTAATTTAAAATTTAATTACAACCGATTGTCCGCTCCGAAAGCTTTTCCGGCTTTCGGAGCTTTTTTATCGCCGCAGCCGTCTTTTGCCTTTTAAGGCTTTTCCAACTCGCGTCCGTCCGATTTAAGACAGGATGCCCGCCGCTTTATGCACGGCTTTGCTCCGGCAAAATATTCTCATTCCGCCGCTTTATGCGATCAAACCGTAAATATATACTGCCTCAAAGGCTTTTTTGTCGCAAACCCGCCTTTCTCAGTCCGTCGGCTGCATTATTGCATCAGTTTACAGAAAACGCGAACGAATCAGTTTACAAAACGCGTTAGTCCGTTATCGGAAAAACCGCCCCCGAAAATAAGTCGGAAGCGGTTTTACTGACGGTTCGCGGCGAACGCTGCGCCGAAAAGCATCTGAAAATATCAGCAAAGCTCGAGCATGGGCATCAGGCGCATCAGGGATATTCTGTGTCTCATGTAAGGGTGGAATTTTATTCCCTCCTCTCTCATTCTGCCGTCTACGCCCACCTCGTCGGCGGTAGTCTTGCAGCCGGCTTTGCGGTACAGCTTGAGAAGGTCTTCGACGTCCGGCAGTTTTGCCACTTCTCCGCGTATATAGTCCCAATTGGATTCCACCGCGCCCGATTTGATCTCGGTAAGCGGCGACGGCGTGTTAAGCTCGCGTATCTCATCGCGCTGAGCGGCGTACACTCTGTACACCTCGTCCCAATCGGTGCGCTCGGGAACCTCGCGCACACTCTCCGCCAAGGCAAACTCTTTATACAATCTGATTATTTCCAACGTGGCAACGGCTACCTCGTCGCCGTGAAACGCCAGCACGGGCGCGGGACGTTCAAGCTTCTTACACTCCCAATAATGCGAAAGTATGTGTTCGGTGCCGGACGCAGGGCGCGAATTGCCGGTAAACGACATTCCCACGCCTGTAAGCAGCAACGCTTCGAGCAGCGCGGCGGCCGCTTTTTCGTCGCAGGCGGTTATCCCGTCGGTAAGCGCGACAACGCGCCTTACAGCTTCACGAGTGAGTTCGGCGACCGCCTCGCAGTAATATTCCCCCGAAACGGCTGCGGAAATACGCCAATCGGCAAGACCGACATATTTGCCCATCATGTCGCCGTAGCCCGCACTCTTTAAATAAGCGGGGCTTGCCGCCAATATACGCGTATCGGCTATGACGACTCTGGGGCTCGCCGCCTGATATGTAAGCTTAAAGCACCCGTCGATAATCGGCGCGCCCGCCGACGCGAACCCGTCCATACTGGGCGCCGTGGCAAAAATGGCAAGCGGTTTGCCCTGTCTCGCAGACGCAAGACGGCATATATCGTTGACCGAGCCGGTCCCCACGGAGAGAACGCCGTCGAAATCCGCAATCTCTTTTTCCAGCTCGCGCACCTTGTCCATCGTGGGCAGACGGTAGTCGGGTAATATCATGTATCGGCAGTCGTAACCGGCAAGCGCCGCTTCTATCCCCTCCGCAGCGCGAATTGTGTTCTCGTCGGCTACAACGTAAAGCTTTTTGCCGAAACGGTTCTTCTTCAATATCTCGCCGACCGCCGAAGTAACGCCCGAACCGATCACTACGTCCTCAAGCGCAGTCAGATGCTCACGTCCGCACGGACAGTTTTCAAATTCCTTTAAAAGCTGCGATATATTCATGATTTAAGTATACAACACTTATTCCGCCGTGTCAATAGCGGCGCACTTTTTGGAGAATAATCTCTTAATGATAAAACTTTGCACTTAAAACGATCAAAATCCGCTCGCCGGCGTTAAGACTTGCGGCTTCGGCGCAAAAAACCGCAAAAGCGCGAACCTGCCGCCGCGATTTATAATAAAGCGCGATTGTCCGCTGTCAATTACAAAAAGCCGGCGTCTCGCCGCTTTAATTTATAAGGACGAGCCTTGCAATGCGTTTACAAAAGCGAGAGGTATCTGTCGCCGCCATCGGGAAGGACGGCAACGATCGTTTTCCCCTTAAACTCTTCCTTTGCCGCGACAGAGCAGGCGGCGGACAGCGCGGCGCCCGACGAAATTCCTACAAAGATGCCTTCTCTGGCGGCAAGAGCGCGCATATGTTTGAAAGCGTCCTCGTCCGTAACCGTAGCCACGCCGTCGCAAACGCCGGTATCCAGCGTATCGGGAATAAATCCGGCGCCCAGTCCCTGCAGCTTGTGCGCGCCGGCCTTACCTCCCGATATGACGGGCGAGCCTGCCGGTTCGACAGCGATCACGCGCACCGAAGGCTTCTTTTCTTTAAGAAATTTTCCGGCTCCGGAAACGGTTCCTCCCGTACCTGCGCCGGCGACGAGAACGTCGACTTTGCCGTCGGTGTCTTCCCATATTTCGGGGCCGGTGGTTTTATAATGAGCCGCCGGATTGGCCGGATTGACGAACTGTCCCGCTATAATGCTGTCAGCGTACTTTTCGTGCAGTTTTTCGGCCATGGCTATGGCGCCCTTCATACCCTCGGCGCCGTCGGTAAGAACGATTTCGGCGCCGTATGCGGCGAGAAGCTTGCGACGCTCTACGCTCATGGTCTCGGGCATGGTAAGTATAACCCTGTATCCGCGCGGAGCGGCCAATGCCGCCAGTCCTATTCCGGTATTGCCGCTGGTCGGCTCTATGATGACCGTATCCCTGCCGAGCAGACCGCGCGCTTCCGCGTCGTCCAATATCGACCTTGCGGTGCGGTCCTTTACGCTGCCGGCAGGATTGAAATACTCGAGTTTGAGCAGCAGATCGCATTCAAGCCCCAGCTGTTCCATGTAACGCGCGGGGCGGAACAGCGGCGTGCGCCCTATAAGTTCGTCTATTCTCTGATAAATCATAAATTTCTCCCGTTTGCCGCGGCGACCGGCGGCAATAGTTCGGATATATACAATTATGCCGCGGATCGCCGTTATTATACGGCAGTTCCGCGGCACTTGCTTCACAGCACCTTTGACAGAAACTCCTTAAGCCGCTCGCTCTTGGGTGCGGTAAAGAATTCCTCCGGAGGCGCCTCCTCGGCAATGACTCCGCCGTCCATAAACAGTACGCGCGTAGCCACCTCGCGGGCAAATCCCATTTCGTGAGTGACTATTACCATAGTCATTCCTTCGTCGGCGACGCGCCTGATGAGTTCCAGCACCTCCCCTACCATCTCGGGATCGAGCGCGCTCGTCGGTTCGTCGAAAAGCATAACTTTAGGCCGCATCGCAAGCGCCCGTATTATGGCTATGCGCTGTTTCTGCCCGCCCGACAGCGTGGAGGGATAAGACTTCGCCTTGTCGGTCAGTCCTATCTTTTCAAGCAGTTCGTAAGCGTACTTCTCCGCTTCGGCGCAAATCGTCTGTTTGTCGAGCGTCACGTCCGGCACATCGAGTCTTTGGCGTTTCAATGCCCTGCGGCGTGCGCGCAGCTGCTTTTGCAGCTCCTTTTCGTCCGATAAAATCAGCTTTTCTTCGGCGGTTAAATCGCTTTTTGTTTTTACGTTTTTCCGTTCCCGCAGCTGCTCCGCCGCTTTGGTCACGGCTTCTTCGTCGAGCGTTATTTCGGGTACTGCCGTATCTTTGCGCCTGAAGAGATTCAGAAATACGGCCTTTCTGCGCGCGCGTTTCTGCTTGCGCAGCTCCTGCATACCTGCGTGTATTGGCGCAATCGTAATATTGTCGATAATGTTCTTGTTGTTGAAAAGATTGAACTGCTGAAACACCATGCCTATATGGCGGCGGTGAACGTTTATATCGACGTCCATGTCGGCAAGATCCTCGCCCTCGAACAGTATATGCCCGGACGTCGGATCCTCCATGCAGTTGATACATCTTAAAAACGTGCTCTTTCCGCACCCCGAGGGGCCTATAACGGCTATCTTCTCGCCGGCCTCTATCGTGAGGTTAACGCCTTTAAGAACCTTGACGTCGCCGAAATCTTTAACGAGATCAATGACTTCTATCACTGCGTCTTAACCTCCTTTCGATAAATCGCAGACCGAACGTTATAAGCAGTACCAGCACGAGATACGATATGGCCAGCATCAGATAAGGAATTATATATTCGTAATTGGGATCGCCGAGTTTAGTGAACGCTTCGGTCAGGTCGATAATGGCGATAAAGCTGAGCACGGACGTCTCCTTTATCAGTACAATAAACTCGTTGCCCAAGGTGGGCATGATGTTCTTTACCGCCTGTGGAATAACTATCCTGAGCATGGAAGCCGGGTACGTCATACCGAGAGCGCGCGCCGCCTCGAGCTGTCCCACGTCGATCGACTGTATTCCGCTGCGCATTATCTCCGACACATAAGCGCCCGAGTTGAGTCCGAAAACTATTACGGCGACAAGCACGCTGTTAAGAGTGATATGCATCGCCGGCAGCAATACATAATAGCCGAGCAGCAGCTGCACTACCATAGGTGAGCCGCGGAAGAATCCCACATATACGTCGCATATGCGGTTAAGCACGCGCGGAAGCCGCTTATATTTAGGCACTACTCGCACTACGGCTATAAGCGTTCCGATAACGATGCCGATCAGCAGGCCGAATACGGCGACTTCTACGGTAACCAGCAATCCGTTGAGCACCGTCCGATAACCGTGATAGGTTACGAACTGCTCATAAAACATATCCCACTTTGACATTTACTATCAGTCTTGGAAATATTTGTTGATTATCTCGTCAAACGTGCCGTTTTCCTTTATTTCGGCCAGATAAGCGTTGAGCTTCTCCAGCAGCTCGGGCTGAGCCTTATCCACGCCGAACGCGTACTGCTCGTCGGTCAGTTTGATGTCGATGACTTTTACGCCCGACATCTTTTTGGCGATGTTCTTGGCCGGCATTTCATCCACAATGACGTAATCGACGTTGCCGTTGATCATGTCGGTTACGGCAAGTCCGGCGTTGGAGTGAGACTTGCACTCGACGTTAAGCAGTCCGGCGAATCCGAAATCCTCGCTGCCTTTTACGAACATTTCGCCCGTCGTGCCGCCCTGCACGCCTATCGTGACGCCTTCCGTATTGATAATATTTACTATCTCGTCCGCAGTGGTGCAGTTATCGAAATCCGTCACGTCGGATTTTACGATGAGCATCTGCGAAGCGTCGTAATACGGCTCGGTAAAATCGACCGACTCTTTGCGCTTTTCGGAAATGGTAAGTCCGGCCATCGCGATGTCCACCCCGTTCTTGCCGACAGACGTGACGACAGCGTCGAACTCCATGTCGCGCACCTCAAGCTCGAGTCCGAGATACTCGGCGAAGCCTGCCGCGATATCCATATCGATACCGACGTATTTATCTCCCTCGACGTACTCGAAAGGCGCGAAAGCGGCGTTGGTCGCAACTACCAGCTTGTCCTCTTTGTCACACCCCGTAAACACTCCGCAGCACATCGCAAGCGCGAGCATAACCGTAAGAAATTTTTTCATTGCTTTTCTACCTTCTCCTTTTAAGATATGTACAATCATACACGAAAATTTATAAAAATGCAAGCATTTTGCATAAAAATTCAAAAATTATTTGAGCTTTATGCCAGTCTTTCTTTACTCCGCCGTATCAGTCCGCCGCAGCTTATCCATTCAAACAGCCGTATGAAAGCAAAAAAATAAGATCCGGAGGCGAAACGCTTCCGGATCTTTGAATTGCTCCGCAGCCTTGCGCCGGCCGAATAAAGGGCGGCGCAAGCGATTCAGTGCTGAAAATTTTACAGCTCGGCGAAATACTTGATTGTGCGGACCATCTGGCTGGTGTACGAGTTCTCGTTATCGTACCAGGAAACGACCTGAACCTGATAGAGATCGTCGCCCACTTTGCTGACCATGGTCTGGGTAGCGTCGAACAGCGAGCCGTACTTCATGCCGATAACGTCGGACGATACGATCGGATCCTCGTTGTATCCGAAGGATTCGCTGGCGGCGGCTTTCATGGCTGCGTTGATGCCGTCCTTGGTCACGTCCTTGCCCTTTACGACTGCGGTAAGAATCGTGGTAGAGCCGGTCGGTACGGGAACGCGCTGAGCGGAACCGATCAGCTTGCCGTTGAGCTCGGGGATAACGAGACCGATAGCCTTAGCCGCGCCGGTGGAGTTGGGAACGATGTTTGCGGCGCCGGCACGCGCTCTTCTCATATCGCCCTTGCGGTGAGGACCGTCGAGGATCATCTGGTCGCCGGTATAAGCATGAATTGTGCTCATGATACCCGACTGAATGGGAGCGTAATCGTTAAGCGCCTTGGCCATGGGCGCGAGGCAGTTGGTCGTGCAGGAAGCGGCCGAGATAACCTGATCGTCTTTCGTCAGGGACTTCTCGTTAACGCTGTAAACGATCGTCTTGAGGTCGTTTCCGGCAGGAGCCGAAATAACGACTTTCTTGGCGCCGGCGTTGATGTGAGCCATGGATTTTTCTTTGGAGCAGTAAAAGCCGGTGCATTCGAGCACAACGTCCACGCCGATCTTTCCCCAAGGCAGATCCTGCGCTTTGGGCATAGCGTAGATGATGATCTCTTTACCGTCGACGGTTATCGAGCCGGGAACCTTAACGGTCTTGCCGTCCTCTTCGAATACGGGCTCCTTCGAGGTGACCGTATGAAGATTTTCACCGATCCTGCCGCAGTAGCCGCCCTGAGCGGTGTCGTACTTGAGCAGGTTGGCAAGCATAGCCGGACTGGTCAGATCGTTGATAGCGACGATCTCGTAACCTTTCGCATTGAACATCTGACGGAACGCCAGTCTGCCGATACGGCCGAAGCCGTTAATTGCTACTCTTACGTTGGACATTGTGTAATATCTCCTTAAAAAATTTAATTGTCGTAGATATTATATTATTTTTTTCGCCGCGTGTCAATCAAAAACAAAGGGAGCGCAGAATATAAAGAGCTTTTTACCCGGGCGCACCGCGGAAGTTCCAGCCGCTCTTTGCCATGACGGCTTGCTCGGCGTTAAAGCCTTTTTAACGCTTTGGTAGGCGTTAAATGTAAAGCAGTTTTTTAAGTCTCAGCAGCACGGCGAACTGCGGAGCGTTGAACGCAAGCGCCAGCTCACGCACCAGTTCCACGCGCGCTTCGCCGGTAAGGCCCGCGCGGTTGATTCCGCGCTTTTGCATAAAAGCGTTTGCCGCCAGCTTGAACGGGCTTTTGGGCATGAGCACGCAGCCGGTGAAGTTATCCGCAAGCGCCTCCTTTTCGTCGTCGCCGCCCAGCTCCTCGAACGAATCGAGAAGATCGCCGATGCCGCAAATAAGATGATTGGCGCTCTCCGTCTCGATCAGGTCGAACGACAGCTGCACCCCGCGCGATTCGGGCGAATGAAGATAGAAATGCGCTGCGGCATGAACGACGCCGTAGCCGAACAGCGCGCCGTCGCCGCGGTCGAGTATGGCCTTTTCCACTAGCGCGTCGCCGTATCTTAAGCGGTAATTGCCTTTTTCCGTATACAGCGTCTGCTCGTCGAAGGCCACCGCGCACAGCGAATAGGGATCGTCCGAAAGATACGCGGCTTTAACTCTTACTCCTATATAGCGCGCGAAAGCTTCCGCGTCCGCTTTAAGCGACAGCCGCGGATTGTAACCGGTCTCGTACAGAAACCTCGAAGTCACGTCTTCGATTTCGTACTGGCGCATAATCGGGTTGCCCGATATGCTTCTGCTTCCGTGATAGGTAATCATCAAAGTCCTTCCTGTTCGTCCGCAACACGCTCGGAAAACGGACGTTATTTGAGATTTTCGGGATTGAGGCACTCCAGCTCGGGCAGCACGAAACGCCCGTCCTTGCGTATCAGAACCCCGTCGAACCAAATCTCGCCGCCGCCGTATTCGGGCGTCATGATAAGCACCAGGTCCCAGTGAACTGCCGATTTATTGCCGTTAAAAGCGTCGTCGTAGCAGCAGCCGGGGGTGAAATGTATCGAGCCGGAAATCTTTTCGTCGAACAGTATGTCGCCCATCGGAGACGTAATATAAGGGTTTACGCCGATTGCGAACTCGCCCACATACCTCGAGCCCTCGTCGGTATCGAAAATTTTGCCGCTCTTTTCGGGGAAATTGGAGGTCTGGTCGACTATTTTGCCGTCCTTGAACGTGAGCTTTACGTTTTCAAAACGGATTCCGTTCTCTATAGAAGGCGCATTGTAAGTGATAACGCCGTTAACGCTGTTCTTTACGGGAGCCGAGTACACTTCGCCGTCGGGAATGTTCATGTGCCCGCTGCACTTGACCGAACCTATGTCCTTTATAGAGAAGGTGAGGTCTGTACCCGCGGCAACGAGTCTGACCTTGTCGGTCTTGTCCATGAGCGCTTTCAGCTTGTCCATCGCGCGGTCCATTTTGGAATAGTCGAGGTTGCACACGTCGAAGTAATAGTCCTCGAATTTCTCGGTGGGCATACCGGCAAGCTGAGCCATGGAATCGTTAGGATAGCGCAGCACCACCCAGCGCGTCTTGCAAACGCGCGTCTCGTGATGCACCGGATGAGAGTAGATGCGCGAATACATATCGGTCTTTTCGCCCGGCACGTCACTCGTCTCGTAAGAGTTGCGGGTGCCTCTTACGCCGATATAGCAGTCCATGTCGTTCATGCGGTAAATATCGTACTTCTTCCAGTTCTCGAAATAGGTCTCGTCAGCTCCGCTCAATATGGCGCGGTGAACCCTGTTGTCGCGCAGCACCACATAGGGGTACGCGCCGGCTTCGTAAGCCGCGTCGACAAGCGCGGTAAGAATTTCGGGACCGGTCTCGAAAGCTTCGATCAACACCTTGTCGCCCTTCTTCGCCGCGACCGAATAATTTATCAGATTTTTAGCCAGCGTCCTTATACGTTCGTCCATAATTGTTTCTTAAATGTCTCTCTTGATTTAGTTTATACACGGTTATTATACCGCCGCCGCAAAAAAAAGTCAATGAAATGCGCTTATTTGCTAGTCAAAAAGGGTTTTATGGTGTATAATACTGACGTATTCTTTTTATCGGAGGAAATTACTATGCCGTTAGTAACCACAAAGGAAATGTTTTCCAAAGCGTATGCGGGCGGATACGCCATAGGCGCTTTCAACGTAAACAATATGGAAATGATACAGGGTATCGTCGAAGCCGGCAAAGAGGAAAAAGCCCCTCTTATTCTTCAGGTTTCGTCCGGCGCCAGAAAATACGCCAATCCCCGTTACCTTAAAAAACTGGTCGAAGCCGCGGTCGAAGACTCCGGCCTTCCCATCTGTCTGCACCTCGACCACGGCGACTGCTTCGACCTGTGCAAGTCCGCCATCGACGACGGTTTTACTTCGGTCATGATTGACGCTTCGCATCACTCGTTTGCCGAAAATATCAAGATCACGTCCGAAGTCGTCAAATACGCTCACGACCGCGGCGTTGTCGTCGAGGCTGAGCTCGGCCGTCTCGCCGGCATAGAGGACGACGTCAACGTGTCCGCTGAAAACGCCAGCTATACCGATCCCGCTCAGGTCGAGGAGTTCGTTTCCAAAACGGGAGTCGATTCGCTTGCCATAGCCATCGGCACCAGCCACGGCGCTTTCAAGTTCAAGGGCGACCCCAAGCTGCGCTTCGATATCCTCGAAGAAGTGGCAAGACGTATCCCCGGCTTCCCCATCGTTCTCCACGGCGCGTCAAGCGTAATTCCCGAATACGTCGACATAATCACCGCTAACGGCGGTTCGATGCCCGGCGCCAAGGGCGTGCCCGAGGATATGCTCCGCAAAGCCGCTTCCATGGCGGTTTGCAAGATCAACATCGATTCCGACCTGCGCCTCGCTTTCACCGCGGCTATCCGCAAGCATATGGCCGAAAACCCCGCGCACTTCGACCCGAGACAGTACCTCGCCCCCGCCAGAGAAATGATCAAACAGTGCGTTAAGCACAAGCTGGTTGACGTGCTCGGCTGCAACGGCAAGGCTTAATCGGCATTGAACCAGTAAAATAACTGTTTAACCGCTCGGCGAGCGGTTGTCGCAGACAATGCAGGCTGCCGGCACAGCAATCTGTGCCGGCAGCCTTTTTTATCGCCGCCCTAATCGGGCAAAAGCGTCTTACCCCGTAAACGGCCTTTTGCGATTTTGAAACCGCTTTTTTCCGTTACGCTTTATCTGACGCCGCGCATACCGCGGCGACTGTCAGCTCCGCGCTTTTATCTTATGCTTATCTTCCGCCGTGCGGCAGCCGCTTAATGACTTACGGCAACGCCGCGGCCGTTTTTAACTTAAGCGGCTTTTCCGTCCTGCGGCATACACTTTACGGATACGGCGGCGCTCAGGCGGCGAGCGGTTCGAGCCGCGTGATGAGGTTTTCGCTCGAGCCCTTCAGGAGGTCGACGCTGACGGTATCGCCTTCATTCAGGAATATCAGCGCAGTCGTCAGGCTTACAGGCGCCTTGAAATAAGTCGTCCCGAAGTCGTCGGGAAGGTCTGAGCCCTCCGGCTTTGCGAACAATATATAGTATACCGTATTTCCGTCTATCACCGCGCTCTTTATTTGCGTTACGGTAAGAGTGAGGTTTGTCATAGCCGATTCGGGCGAAACGAGCGTTTCGTAGCCGGCAAGCGCGGCGCCGCGGTCGGCGTTGACCGATACTATGCGGTAATCCTCCACGTTGACGTAAGCGTAACGCTTGACCAGCCCTTCGTCGTCTTTGAGCATAAGAAAGTATGTCGGCACGCCGTCGAAATTGATCATTATGGGATCGGACGCGGTAAAACGCTGAGCCTGTTCCGCGCCTATGGCAGACTGGGCGGCGGCGTATTCGGTAGCGCCGGCTACGCGGTAAAAGGCGGTGTCCTTTGTGCGGACGTCAACCATTACGACGCCCACGATCGATTCGTCGCTGCCCACGCTCGTCATTCCCGTCTGCAGATACATTCTGCCGTTGCTGTAAACGTAATTAATGCCTGTGGACAGCTCGAGAGCGTCCTTTTTGGCGAACACCGAATTGAAAAAGCCGTGGACATACCTGCCCCACCTGTCAAGCTGAGCGGACACCACTTCCACCGGCTGAACGCGGTTAACCCATTCGGGCGCGTCCTCCGCGTCGTAGTAAGCAGACTTGCCGTCCGAAGGATCCGTCACGATAACGCCGGACGTATCCTCTCCTCCGAAGAACGCAAAACGCTTGCTGACTACCGTCTGGACGAACATGGGACGTCCGGCGTCGTCGAGCTCCAGATGCGGCGCGGCGATTTCGCGGTAGCGGAACATATTGGAAAAATATATTCTGCGCGACAGATCGTCCCACAGATAAGCTGAATCGACGTAATTCATGTCGTAGCGCACTATCTCCACGTCCGACTGATCCAGCGCGTTTATTTTGACGTAACCGGGCGACGACGCTTTGCTCGTCCACTGGAAAAAGCCGCGGTACTCTATCGGCGCTATCCAGTAAAGACTGCCGCCGTACTCTATCATATTGTAATTGCTGACCGTAAACTGCGAGCCGTAGTTGTCCTCGCCCAGCTTTTTGTCGCCCAGCTTGGCCGCAAGGTCGCGGTCGACGACCGGTATCTGCATAGTGTCGTAATTTTCGACGGCAGCGTCGAAAGCTCCGTCCTCACCCACGGTTATGAGATTGCGGTACTCCTTAGCCATGAACAGCGGCGACACGGCTATTGCCAGCACTATACACAACGCCGTCAGAAAGAGCGCCGCTATGAGCGGAACGCCCCAGCCGCTCTTTATCTTAGGTCTCAGTCCGGACTTTTCAGGCTTGAATACGAGCGGCGCGCTCCACAGCAAAAGCATGAATATAAGATAGAATCTGAATCCCGAGCTTGCAGGATTTATCGGCATCAGACAGAAATAAGTCGCTATAAAGGTAACGACCGCGCTGATCGCAGCCAATATGATAATAAGCTTCCTGCGGCTCTTGATAACAAGCCTGCTTTTGAATTTTTCCAGTCCGACACGGAAATCAAAACCTTCAGCTTTCATAATTGTCTCCGTATTTTCAGCCGGACGGTTTTTTGCCCGTCCATGACTCCACTATTGCTATGACAGAATTGTTGACCGCTGCGGCCGGTTTATTCGCGGCTGCGGCGATTATCCGACCGCTTCGTCTGTCGCTGCGGCAGGTTTATCCGACCGCTTTGCCATAAAGCTCTTTCCTATCGCGCGCACGGAAAGCGGAGTAAAGACCGCGCAGACTATAAATTCGCTTATGGGGTAGCAGAACCAGACGCCCCATATGCCCGAAACGGAAGCGAGCAGCAGCGCGAAGGGCAAAAGCAGCACGACCTGCCGCATGAGCGACATAATAAGCGACGAAACGCCCCTGCCGAGCGACTGGAATATAGTCGTAACCGTTATGCCGAAAGCGGCGAACACGAAGCTTATGGAAATTATTCTAAGCGCGTAAATCCCCTCGCTCATGAATGTACCGGACGCGTTGAATATCTTAAGCAGCAGCGGCGTGCAGGTCTGGAACAGCACGGTTCCGACCGCCATAATGCACAGCGCCACCATGACCGTCAGCTTGGCGGCCCGCTTGTAGCGTTTGTCGTCGTCGCTTCCGTAGTTATAGCTGAGTATTGGCAGAGCGCCCTGAGTCAGCCCGAACACCGGCATGAAAACGAACGACTGCAGCTTGAAATACACGCTGGAAAGTATCCTTATCGCGTTTTCCGACAGCGGACGCACGATCGCGTTCATTGCCATGGTCGTGAACGACGATACCGAATTCATGACGATAGTCGGCAGTCCGATTATGAATATCGCTTTAATGTACCTCCACTGCGGTCTGAAGCCTCTGAATCTGAGGCTGACGTCCTGTTTGCGCGTGATGAATACGGTCGTTACGAATATGAACGAGCATATCTGACCTATAACGGTGGCGATAGCAGCTCCCGCGACACCCATATCGAATGCGAATATGAATACGGGGTCGAGAACGATATTGGTCACGGCGCCTATAAGCTGACTGACCATAGGGACTATCATATTGCCGGTCGCCTGCAGAGTCTTACTCAGCGTTATTTCTAAAAAGGTGCCGAAGCTCAGCCCCATAACAATAGTCAGATATTGAGTGCCCATGTCTATCGTCTGGGCGTCGGACGAAAACAGACTCATAAACGGCCGGCTTACCGTAAACGCCAGCGCGACGAAAACGAGCGCTGCCGTCGCCGCCATAAAAAGCGCGTTGCGCGCCGTGGCGGACGCTTCGTCGTTTCTGCCCTCGCCCAGCTTTTTCGCTATCTGGGCGTTGGCGCCCACGCCTATACCTACCGCAAACGCCACTATCAGCGTCTGAAGCGGAAAGGCTATTCCCAGAGCGTCGAGCCCTTTGGCGCTGTCCCACGATATGAATATCGAATCGACGACGTTGTACAGCGCCTGAACGAGCATGGACATTATCGCCGGCATACTCATTCTGAAAAGCAGTTTTCCTACGGGAGTGGTGCGCATTTTGCGCGAGCGCAGTCCCTCTTCCTCTTTAATTTCGTGAATAGTTTCTTCCATATCGTTATACAAAAATCAGGCCTTTATTTTTTCTATGGTTTTTTCAAGCACCAGTACGGACGGATCGGCGCGCAAAACGCGGTCTTTAAGCAGCACCCGCCGCGCGGCGGTAGCGCCTGAGGCAGTGCGCTTTTCGAAGTAGCGCACATAAGAGAGAAAATCCTGCGCGTTGTCTCCCACCTCGAGGGAGAAAAACATATGAAAAAACGTATTAAGATAGAAATCCTCGTTAATATATTTTTTTATCTGTTCTCCCACGCACCGCTGATATTCGTTGTCGTACTCCGTCTCGTCGGGCAGAGTTATCACGCCGCCTATTTCTATGGCGTCGAAATCGACGTCGCGCATCCAGTTCATAACGTTCATTACGGTATTGCCGTAAGCTTCGTCCGCGTCCGCCTTGCGCGCACGGAAGCTTGAATAGTACAGAATATATCTTACCAGGCTTTCCGAGTAGTCCTTGATATTGACCGCAAACCCCACCTTTTCCTCTATGAGCTGCGTGTAAACCTCGTTTATAAGAACGGTGAGAATGTTTTCTATCTGGCGCATCTGCTCGTCAACGTTGTTATGCATACACCTGTCGAAAATCATATGCAGCTGACTGTCAATGTTGACAAGGCTGTCGTGAATGGACATCATGAGATCGTTGACGAAGCTGTCTATCAGCACGAAGCGCTTATTCTTATAGATTATCTTATGCTCTATCTCGCTCCAGAACGAGTTTACCAGCGATTTGATCTGCAGCTCGTAGTTGTAGCGCACCCCGTCCTCGTAAACGTAGCCGTCGATGCGGTAGATCTGCAAGCCGTTCTTCTGCGTTTCCGGCTGAGGCGAACCCATTCTCAGCGCCAGCCTGTCCGTTTCCTCGGGACAGAAATATCCGTCGCCGGCCGGCCGGCTGAAAATGCCGCACAGCTCGTTGAAAATGAGCTGCTCGTCGCCCAGAAAGCGACATTCGATACGTACGCCTATGACGTCCGACATATTATATATGAGCTGTTCGGCGGGATACTGCTTATAAAGATCGTTGCGAATGATCTTTTCCCTCAAAGAAGCTGCCGTCTTGATGCGGTCGGTCACGCCGACCACCTCGTCGGTCTGCTCGAGCGCGTTTTCCAGATAAACGCTCAGTTTTGCCGCCGCGCGCGTAAACGCGTCGCGGTCGCGCTCAAGTACGGCTACCGCTTTGTCTATATAATCGAAAGTAGTTATTTTCAAATGCTTTTCCTTCTATTTTCCGGCGGCGTATTCCGCTCTGAATTTTTCCATCATTTTAAGCTCGCTTGCCGGCACGCTGGGGTGACAGTCGGCAAGCGCCCGAGCCACGTCCTCGCCGGTTATCGCGGCATATTCGGTCTGCCCGTTCTCTATGGCGCGCATTATGGCGGGCTGTTTGCTCTGTTCGCACAGCTCCTTGATATCCGCGCCCGAAAAGCCTTCGGTACTGCGCACCAGCGCGCCGAAATCGACGTTTTCCAGCGGAAGATGTCCGAGATTGCGCTCGAACATATACAGCCGCGCCGCGGCGTCCGGTAGCGGAACGTAAATTTTTTCCGCAAACCGCCCCGGCCGCATGAACGCCGAATCGATGAGCCACGGCTTGTTGGTGGCCGCCATGAGCAGCAGCGTGCCGCTCCTCTTGCCGAAGCCGTCCATCTGCGCCAGCAGCTCGGGTATCAGCCTCTGCATGGCCGGATCGGCGCCGTCGCGCGACGCGCCTATCGCTTCGAATTCGTCAAAAAATATTACCGCATTTCCTGCAGCCGCCGCTTTATCGAACAGATTGCGCACGTTCTTTTCGGCGTCGCCGAACCATTTGCTGAGCACGTCCGAGCACACCACCGGAAAAAACGCTGCGCCGGCCTCACCTGCGGTAGCGCGCGCTATCATTGTTTTACCCGTTCCCGGAGGCCCGTACAGCAGTATTCCGCCGCCCGGCTTTTTGTCGAATTTTTTGTATACCTCGGGGTACCGTCCGGGAAGTATCACCCGGTTTATGACGGCCTCTTTGACTTCGTCAAGTCCGGCTACGTCGTCAAACCCCGCGTCGGGAATCTCGCTCTCGCGCCATTCGGTAAGGTCGGCGTCTTTTGCGACGGACGCGGCCAAGCCTCCGTCGGCGCTTTTATCCCGTCCGCCGGCCGATTTTCCGCCAGACGCCGCTCCGCTTTCGGCAATGCGCATCAGCCGTTCGGCACGGTCGATGCGCGCGCGCCTGAGTTCTCCGCCGGACAGCGCAGCCAGCTTGAGCAGCGCTTCGGCCGCTTTGAGAAGCTGCCGCCGCGCGACCGCCTCATTGCCTTCTTTTCTAGCGCGCAGTCCGAGCGAATAATACATATTGAACGCGTCGTATAGAAATGCCTGTTTCAGATCGGCCATCTTCTAATCCTTCATCGCCTGCTGCACGTCGCGCAGACGGCGCTCTATTTCATTATCCATAGCCGATTCGGCCGCGGCGGCGTCGCCGTCGATAAGCGCGTCCACCTCGCTGTCGGGAATGGTGTCCGTATCGGCCACTGCCACGTCGAACGACGTTCCCAGCTCGTCGAGGAAAACCGACATCTGCTCCGACTGCATCTGAGATTTGGCCATGGCTTTGGAAAATTCCTTCGTGGCCGCGCCGAAATCTATCTGATCGGTAAGCCGGCTCATCTCGCGGCTGACGCTGGTCATGCCTTTCATGAACGTTCCGGACATCTCGGTGAGGTCCTTCATCTGCGCCGTTATCTCGAAATTAAGCAACATTCTCTCCGCCATGCGCTGCTGGGCCATGACCTGCTTGAGCGCGTTTTTTGCAAGACGCTCCTGATCGGCAGCGCCTTTGAGACGCGCCTCCCGCGCTTTGGCGATGAAAGCGCTCTTTTTCGGCTCCAGATCGGCGATATATTTCGACATCTTCGACGCCGTGCGCTTTATGAGCATACGCTGCTCAATCGCTTTCTGCTCTTTGCTCTTGAAAAACATTTTAATTGCCCTCCGCTTGTTCCGTCCGCGTTACGTCCGCAGCTTCGCTTTCCGGTCGGCTGCTTTCCGAGCGTGCGGCAACGGTATTTCCTTCGCCGACGGATACGGCGCCTAACGCCAGCTCGTCCTCGGCGGATTTCTCCTCTTCCCACAGCCCGAGTATGCGATCCACATCCTCATCGGCGCCGCGCTCCTCCGTTCTGAGCGCCTTATCGATGGCCTCGTTCTTAAGAGACATCTCGGCAGAACGTCTGGTGCGGCTTGCGGCGATGGATTCGCTCATGCGCGTGATCTCCTCCAGCGTGAGCGACTCGGTCTTTTCCAACTCGAGAGTAAGCGCCTGCGTATCCACCAGCTGCGCCATGCGCCCCGCCGAAATTATTTCCTTGCTTATGGCGTTTATCGAATCGGCGATCTGCTCCTTTTCGCGCTCGCAGTTGATATACAGTCCGGCGTAATGCCGCTGCATATTGCGGTCTTTTTCCGCCTTGCCGGCACGCTTGTACTCCTCCTGCTTCTTCACGACGGCCTTGAGCTTGTCGAGATAGAGAATCTGCTTGTTTTCAAGCTCCCAGACGGTGCGCTCGATGCGCTCAAGCTTGCCTTTAACGTCGTCCTTTTTCTTTCTGCCGAAAAGTCCCATAATCTCCTCCTACATGACGCAGCTGCGCCGCACGACAAGCTTCTCCATTCGTGCAAGATATCTCTCGACCAGCGCGGGCGACTCGTTTACCGAAAGAAAAGCCGCGGCAAGCGTCTTAAGTTCGCCGTCTATTTCGAGAGCCGTTCTGTCCTCGGTGGGCGGACATACGGAAAGACTGTCCTCCATACGCCTTATGCGGCTCTTTACGGCCGGATCGCTCACCCGCTCTCTCAGACTGGCAAGATGCGCTACGGTCGAATCCCTCGACAGTCTGGTTTCGTTAAGATTCTTTTCGCGTTTGCTCATTGCGCTCCTTCTCCTACCGGCACTATCTCGTCTACCGTGAACTCCTCTAAAAACAGTCCGTAATACAGCGCGACGGGAGTCAGTCTGTCCTTTACGGCGCGCGAAATGTCCGGTTTGCCGAAATTTTCTCTTACGGCGTCTGTCACCGAGCTTTTAAGCGCGGTGCGCACGGCGTCGTCGTCAATCCGCTCGCGCAGTCCGAACGTCCTGAGCAGCGCCTGCGGATTGTCGACCGATATGCGGTAAGTTCCGCTCGCGCCGAACGTTCCGCCCTGCGCCTGAATACCGCCCACGCCCCACAGTATATCGAATGGACGGCTTCTTGCGACCGAATATATCTCGCAGGTCTCGCGCGGCGCGCGCCTCAGCGTAAAACCGGTGCGCGCATTCACTACGCGGCTACCGGCGCGCAGTACGTCGACGACCTGTCCGCCGCGCACGAACACCGCTTCGCACCCGACGGGTACGCTCACCTCGGTATTATACGGCATTGTTCCCGAAAAGACTCTTTCGCAGAGCGTTCCGGTATTTTCGGCTATGATTTTCATGATATGATTATAACATTTCCGGCCGGAAAACGCAATCGAAATTTCCGGCCGGAGCAAATTCTAATGCACTTTTAACGGGTAAGTCTGCCTGCGGCGGCGAGCAAGCGTTCTCTTACGCGCTCACGCCCGAGCAGCTCCGCCATTTCGGTCGCTCCGCCCGGAGTAGCCGCGGCGCCCGTTATCGCTATGCGGAATATCCACAGCACCTGTCCCTTCTTGTACCCGTTATCCTCGGCGAACTTCTCCAGCGCGGCGTGCAGATCGCTCTCATACGCCAGCTCCGCCAGTCGGGGAAGCATTGCCGCCGCGAGCGCCTCGTCGGTTTTCCATTTTTTATTGACGAACAGCGAAAGGTCGAATCCTTCGTATTCGTTGAGGAACGCGGTCAACCCCTGTACGTCGGACAGCAGCTCGCATCTGTTTTTGAGCAGTCCAGCGAGATATTTGAGATCGTACCCGGCGAGATAGCCGCACCGCTTTAAGAACGGTTCGGCCTTGGCGTAGAACTGCTCGTCGGAAAGCTCCTTTATATACTGCGAGTTGAGCCAGCGCATTTTCGCCTCGTCGAAAATGGACGCCGATCTCGATATGCCGCCGAGGTCGAACAGCTCGCGCATCTCGGCGAGACTGAGTTTTTCGCGGTTGTCCTTGGGGCTCCAGCCGAGCAGCGCGATGTAGTTGACCACCGCCTCGCTCAGATAGCCCTTTGCGATAAAGTCCTCGTAGCTGGCGTCGCCGTGCCGCTTGCTCAGCTTGTGCGTTGCGTCGCGCATTATCGGCTGAAGATGAATATACTGCGGCAGCTCCCACCCGAAAGCCTTGTACAGCATGTTGTACTTGGGCGTACTGGACAGATATTCCACTCCGCGTATGACGTAATTAATGCCCATGAGGTGATCGTCTATTACGTTGGCGAAATTGTAGGTGGGCATACCGTCCGACTTTATAAGTATATTGTCCTCCAGCTCCTTGTTGTCCACCGTTATGTCGCCGAACACCAGATCGGTATAGGTTGTCGAGCCGGTCTCGGGTATGTTCTGCCTGATCACATAGGGTTCCCCTGCGGCGATTCGGGCTTCCGCTTCGGCGCGCGGAATATTGAGACAGTGCTTGTCGTACTTGGTCGCGCCGTCCTTATGAATCTGCTCGAGCCGCTCGCGCGTGCAGAAGCAGTAATATGCGCCGCCTTTGTCCACCAGCTCGCGCGCATAGCGCTGATATATCTCCTTCCGCTCGGACTGAACATACGGGCCGAAAGCTCCGCCCACGTCGGGGCCTTCGTCGTATTCGAGTCCGGCTTCCTTCAGCGTGCGGTATATTATCTCCACCGCCCCGTCCACATAACGCTCGAGATC
>CASFJH010000087.1 GCA_949294845.1 uncultured Bacillota bacterium
GCTAATGTATACCGTCGGTATCCGTATATCGACGGTTTTTCGCTATTTGTATACTTGCAGTATCGGAAAGTGTCGGTTTTGCTACGGAAAGTATACTTTCACCTACTCACACTCAAAGCGAAAAACGGTGTATAATTTCAAGTGTCGAAACGGAGAAAAAGCCAACGCATAAAAAAATTGTAAAATTTTCCGCTTAGACCCTTGCTTTTTGCCGTTTTCGAGCCTAAATAATGAGGGGTATTTTTCTGCCTCTCAAAAATCAAGTGCGAGGAGGTGATAGCCGCCACGAAACGGCAAAATTTGGAGCGTTTATTTTCGTTCAACGATGATGCCGAAGTAATCGACGGCAAAAAATAATACGAACCCGTTTTCAGAGTTCGTATTATTCACTAATGGCGGAGCCGGTGGGATTCGAACCCACGAGCCGTTGCCGGCTACCTGATTTCGAGTCAGGCCCGTTATGACCACTTCGATACAGCTCCGTATCGCAACGACGGTATTTATTATACTATAAGCCGCCAGAAAAAGCAATTGTTTTAAAGCGGTTTTTTAAAGCGGACGGCAAATATTATTTTACGCTTTTTGGGTGTGCCGACGTAAAGTACTGGGAAAATTACTCCGTCGCTAAATTAACTTAAACGCTGGACTTATCCGGCCTGCGATGGTATACTGGTATCATGCTTTACCTGAGCGAAATAAGCAGAACGGGGGCGGCGGAAGGGTATCCCTTTACGGTACCTGCGGTTTTAGGGTTGACAAAATTCGTTTTTACATCGCCTATTACCGTCATTTGCGGCGATAACGGCTGCGGCAAGACGACTTTTATCGAGCTTATCGTCAGGCTTACCGGCTGCAACCGCATAAAGGACACTCAGCAGGACAAGTTCCGCGGCGAAGCGCTTGAAGATGCTCTGAAGTGTTTCAAAACGGTGAGGCAGGCGATACCGCGGCATAAATTTTTCTTTTCGTCCGAGGAGTTTATCAAATATATAGAGTGGGTAGAACGTGAAAAGCGCTATTCGAAAGCCATGATCGCCGAAATCGAAAAGGAGTACGGGAGGAACACTACGGCAGCGGGCTACGCCAAGATGGCACATTGCGGTACATTGGGCGCGCTTGAGAATATGTATTCGGCCGATCTGATGAAAGTTTCGCACGGTGAAGGGTTTATGGAATTTTTCGACAGACGGCTCGCCCCCGAAGGCTTTTACGTTATGGACGAGCCCGAAGGCGCACTTACTTACCGCAATCAGTACAATCTTGCCGTAAAGATACGCGAAGCCGCCAAAAACGGATGTCAGTTTATAGTGGCTACTCATTCGCCGGTTATAGCCGCCATTCCCGAAGCCGATATATATCAGTGCGAGGACGGCGTGTTTGAGAAAAGATGTTACGAGCAGCTGGACAATATAGGATTTCTGGAAATGTTTATGCGGCGCAGAGATATGCTGTTCAAAGACTGAACCGGATTTTGATAATTTGCGCGACGGGAGGCCGATAATGACGCAATGGGAGCTCATGATGCTGTTTCAGCGTTATGACGGGGAAGTGGACATAGCCGATTTTACCGAAGAGGAGCTTAACGAGCTTCTGGAATGTAAGACCGAGGAGGATTTCAAGAGTAAGTATTTCGGCTATTACGACGATGTAAAGTCCTCGTCCCTGAAAAAACAGGACTGGTAGTCCTGCCGAATAAAACTTTTATGCAAACAGCATACTATCCTTATAGATAAGGAGGTATGCGTTATGAACGAACATGAAGAGCAGTTGGAGCGGTTAAGCAACACCGATCCGAGCATGGAGGAAATCGCCGTCCATGAGAGCGGCTGTCCTTGCGGAACCGCCGCGTGCGAATATGCCGCCGATTTTTTCGGGAGCGATGCCCGGGCGGTAAAAGATCCTATTGACGCCGACGGCGAGGAGAACGCCGCCGAGTTTTCGGAGGAGCTTGAGGGTTATGACGACTATATGGTTCCTGCGGCGCCCTCTTTCGGCCCCGGTATTCCGGTGGAGTTTCCGGTCCCCGACGCTTTCAGGATAGGTAAGGACGGTTCCGAAGAGGAAAGCTTCGATCCGGAGCAGGATAACGGCGAAGCATTATACACAAACACGTCCGATTACACAATGATAGGAAACGCCGCCGATATAGTCGACGCTCAGGGTTCCTGAATTACGCGGGCCGCAAACATAAGCGGCCCTTTTCTTTTGTCTTTATGGCAGCAGACTGGAAACAGATTAATGCGGCTGCACGGGCGGCACGAAAAATAAAACGGTGTGCTGCGGAGATCCGATGCGACGTGATGAGGGAACCGACGGGTTTCTCCGATCAGAGCGTTTAAATGGGGCACGGGAAGAGAGAAGAGAGGAGAGAACAGACAAATTGCGTATTGACACGGTCGGTTTTTTATGCTAAAATATTAAATAAGAAAAGCGTCGAAAGGACGGCGCAATCGAGATTTAAAGATTTAACAAAAAGTTATAAACGAGGTGATCCATGAAAAAGTCGGTTTTATTGATATTGGCTTCATTAATGGCGCTCTCTCTGCTTGCTCTGGCCGGCTGCAGCAAGAAATATTATAATATTTCAGTTGCTGCTGACGGCATTGCAGGGCTTTGCGACGAGAACGACATGAACAGCCTGACGACTGCCGGCGGAAAGAGCGGTTTTTCCGTGCGGCTCGGAGTGGTATTGGAAAACTATTACGACGCGGATTCGCTTAAGGTTTTCGCCAACGGCGAGCCTGTCGAATTTACAAAAAACCCTGATTATGACGACGGCGCGCCGCTGACCGACAGGCAGATAGCCGGCACCGTTTATTTTGCCGATGTCAGGCAGGATATAAACGTTACTTTCGAATGTGACGAAAAGGAGCTTTCGTTTACGTTCAAAAAGAACGAAAGTAACGGCGACACCGTTGCGGAGGCGTTAAAGGAGTTTGTTTTTGACGACGGAAAATCTTTTTATCATGCGCTTACGACCGAAGGCTATACTTACAAGACGACATGGAGCGAGTATGTCGGCAGCGAAGGTATCGGACTGACCGGTCCCAAAATCGGCACATACTCGCTTTATAAGACCGTCAGTGCCATCAATATAAATCTGCTGTTCAATTACGAATTTACTTTCGGCGCGGATATGACGCCCGAGCGCAACAAATACGTTTTGTTCGTTCCGACGGACTATGTGCGCTTAAACACCGTCGTCAGCGTTAACGCAGACGCGATAACGGAAAACAAAATGAGCTTTGAAAGCTTGTCCGGCGACATCCTGCGGTTCGGGAACAGCGTTTACATTCCGTGGAAGGATATTTCCGAGCTTGAAACGGTTACGGTGAAGCTGAACCCGATTTCCGGCGTCGACGCCTCTCAGGCGGAGGTGTACGTCAACGACGTTAAAGTTTTTACCGGCGCGGACGGGAATTACCGCTTTTCGTCAGACAAGCTGCCCATAGATTTTATTTCGGACGATAAGCTTGCCGACTACAGCGAGAGCGAGGCCTCTACATATTATATAAGAGCGGAAAAGGCAGACTGCTCCGGTTCGGAAACGCTCAAGACCGTTACCGTCGAAGCTGCCGGAACCGTGACGTTCGAGGGAAATTACTACTGCGACGGCAATACGGCATGGTACGAGGAGATAGTCTCTTTCGGAAATCCTTTTGCGGTGGATATAATAATCGACGATCCCGATTCGTTAAGCTACGACCTGACCGTTGCGAAAGTAAGCGAAACAGTAAGCTTTGACGGCGACGAGATAAAAGCGCTTCAATCTTTCGAGTGGCTGTACGCCGGCGAGTTCGCCGTTACGGTAAAAGGTTTTGCCGAAGATAAGGTTATCGAATTATGGATCGTGCTGGCTGCCGACAACGAAATTGATCACGATTTTACTATAACGCTGGAATGACGCGGCCGCTTGCGCCGTGGCGCGGACTGAAGACTGCGGCGCGGATCAGAGGAAAGAGTGCAAGAGCGGCGGCATAGACTGTAAAGCGCAAGAGCGGCAGCATAGACTATACGGTGCAGACTTTTTAAAATCAGGGCAATAAATTTTTCGCAAATCTGAGGGTAAGGTTTTTGTCAGAAATAAAAAATTAATATTAAATTGATACAAATTATTTGGTTCATTTAAGGAGTATGCAGGTTATGCGCTCAGGAGACAGCCGAGACGGACGAGGTAACGGATTTAGTTCAAACGACGGCGCTCGCCGGTTGTGGAAAATTGTGCAAAACGGCATAAGCAATCGTTTTTCCGCGAATAACTCAAGCGAATGCGTCCGATTTTTAAGAAAAATGTTCGATGATATAGGCTTTCGTCATGCGCTGATAGGATATGAGGTCATGCTTAAAGCTGCGCAGTTATATGCGGTCGTTCCCGACGAGTCGGCGTATACCGATATTTACTTGGACGTTGCGCAGGCCGCTGCGGAGAGCTCCAGCGCGCAATGGGCGGACAATCAGCTGCGCTATCTTATTAAATGGGCGAAAAATTCGGGAGCATTTTCCGCTTTCGCCGGATATGTGCGCGAATACCTCGGAAAGGAGCTGACCGAAAAAGAGCTGCTCGTAATGACGCCGGAGGAGTTCCTGTGCTATGTAAGATCGATAATTTTTTCGCAGGGATTTGCGCTTAACCCATGACAAACGGAAAAAACGGCGCAAAAAACGCTTGTGCCGAATGACAACCGATAAAACCCGATCTGCTATCGCTAAAGGTTTAAAGTAAACCCGTCGTAAGCGGCAACGAAGCCGTAAGCTTCGGCGGATTTGCTGAGGCGCGAATAATCCTCGGCGCCGTTGTGAGAAAAATGCGTAAGGATTTTTACGGTTCCGTCGTCGACGCAGCGTCTGGCGCGGAGCTTTTCCGTTTCGTTTACCGCGTCAAAAGCTCCCATATGCCGCCCCGGACCGTGCTCGGTAAAACCGTAGGTGCAGTCGAAGCTTACCGCGTCGACTCGGTCGGTCCTTGCGGCTACGGCGTCGTAAACCGACTCGGGCAATATGCCCGTATCGTTGAGATGCAGATAGGTTTTGCCGCCGCGCGTTATCATATAAACGAAACAGTTTTCGCCGGCGGTATGGACGGCGGGAAGCGGCGTGACGGTATAGTCCCCGGCCGAAACGTCTTCGTAAGGTTTAATTTCGTTAAGAATTATCGAATCGCGCGCGGACGGTTTCATTTCACGTCGCGTCTGCTCTTCAAAAACGCCGAGCACGTCGGCGTTGCCGTATACGGTTATTCTAGGCGACGTCATGCCGTGCGCGTAAGGGGCTCCGCGCATGATCAGATCTTGCGGATAGCAGTGATCCATGTGCGAATGTGTGATAAAGACATACTTGACCGCGGACAAATCCAGCTTGTGTTTCAGCGCGTGAAGGTATGTATCCATAGGAAAATCCACGAGCAGATCGTCGTTGATAATGACCTGACTGCGCGTGCGGATGTTTTTACCTCCGAGGCGCCGCGCTTTCCGGCAGACGGAACAGTTGCAGAACACTGCAGGGAGACCTTCCGCCGCCGCGGTTCCCAAATATTTTATTTTCATTGCCGTCTGCATTATTCTATTATAATATATATATCGGCGGCTGTCAATCGGGTATAATATATATCGGCGGCTGATCGGGCTGACGTAAATAATCCGCTGTTTGCGGCGTAAACAAGGCGATAAAAACTGTATCTGACGCGCTGTCAGAAAAGCGAGAGGACGCAATGAAAACGAATCGACGAAAGGCGTAAATTTTATTGAAAAATTTTATAAAAAACGCTTGACACACGGATAGAGTTTATAGTATAATAATGAGGCTGTCCCTCTGAAAAGGACGGCGGCCGCTTAAGCGGCTACGCGATGCACATTGACAACTGAAAAGGAAGAGAAGAAGAAAGAGAAGACGAAGAGTAAAGCGAGAGAAAGCGAAAGAAGAGAGAAGAGAGTAATTTGTATTGGAAAAGATACTGTGAAATCGTCGAAGTTCTGGGAAGAGAG
>CASFJH010000088.1 GCA_949294845.1 uncultured Bacillota bacterium
GCCGACTCTACGGTGTGGAACAAGTGGCGTATGATACTTGAAGTAAGGCCGTGGAATTACGGAAACGAGATCGTACAGTTCGGGGCCGAATACGGGGACGACTCAAACCGCAAATTTTTACTTAACGTACCCGGATTTGCCAAGGGATACCAGTGGAATGAAGGCGTAAACGGCTTTGACGACAGCGAGGGAGCGAGGTTTACCATAACGCGCAAGCTGTACGATACATATGCGGAATACACGATGACTGCGACGTCTGTCAAAAATTCCGAGCAGACTATGACGAGGACGATACAGTGGAAAGAGGATAACGGCACATACACCGACGCAAGGTGGAACGAGCCGGTACTGGTGCTATGGCACAACACAGCCGCGGCCGGCGAATACAGTCAGATCACATGGTCTGCGTCGGCGCAGTAAAGCGAGGTTTAAGATGACTGTTGCGTCCGTTAAATTATATCGGATTTGATTGCGGCAGCTGTTTCGGAGGAGTTTAATGAAGAAAGGATATAAAAGGATTACGGCGGTTTTCTTCTGTTTAATAATGGCGTTCGGGACGTTTGCACTGACCGGCTGCGGACAGAAAAACGTCAAGGATTATTATGTTGTGTACTACAATCTGAATTATGAGGGAGCCGCTACGCGAAGCTTTACAGTGCAGGCCGGAAATACTGCGCCGTCATGGAAAGCTACCCGTGAAGGCTATTATCTGGACGGCTGGTATACGGACGCCGCAACGGAAAAAGCGTTTGACTTTTCGACTGAAATATTCGACGACACAACGCTTTACGCCAAATGGCGCGTGCGCCCCGGCATGGCGGCAGTCACTTTTGACTTTGACTGCCTCGGCGCGCAGAACAAGACCATAGAGGTTGAAAAACAAAGCGTAATACAGACCAAATATGTTCCCGAACACGAGCGGCTGGGCATGAATTTTACAGGCTGGTACACCGACGAACAGCGCACGGATGCATGGGATTTCGACAACGACGTCGTTACCGACAGCATGACGCTCTATGCGGGATATGAGACCGATCCTTCGTTTGTGGAACGCGACGAGCAAGGCAACATCAAATACGAAAACGTTTCCGTCACGGTCTGGAACGCGCAGGAGTGGATGATATCCCCTTCGAAGCTGCAGGCGCTCGCCGACAAATTCAACAGCGAGCACGAGGGAATAACAATCAACATTACGGGAACTCTGGCCTCGCAGGAGTCCACAATGCTGAGACTTCAGCAGACTCCGGGCTTTCTTCCCACGATAGATAATTATTATTCTATTGCCGACGTATTCGACGTAGCAGGAATAGAACTTGATTATTCCGAGTATTATGACGGCGCGTCGCGGGAATGTTTTCTGGACGGCGTAATGGTTCAGCTGCCGCTGTTAGGTACGGCGCCTTATGTGGTGTACAACAAGACGCTTATGGCAGAGCATAACGACTCCGCCGATTTGCCCGACAGTTATTCCGAGCTGAGCGCGCTTCTCAGCGCCGCTTACGAAGGTGAATCTGCCTCTAAGCCGAGTTTTACGCCGATGATAACCAACGGGCAGTGGCAGTTCCGCGAAGCGACCAGTTATGTCGCGTTCGTGCAGAACGGCGCTCCTTATTACTCTTACGATTCCGAAAAAGGTTATTATAACGAATGGACGGATCCCGCGGTCATGAAAAGAGCGGTGACTGCAATGACCAATACTTACAATCTGCTTTCGCCCGGTAGCGAGCTGCACGGCTCGTACGCTTACAACGACGACGGAGCCGCGATCGACGCGGTAGCAAGCGGTACGGCGCTTATGTCGCTCGTTAATTTCAGAGGGCAGGAGAGTAAGATTCTGAGCAATTCCAATCTTGGGGTAATGTCGCTCAGCGGACTGTTTGCGGACGGCGCGGAGTCTGATACCGCCAAAATCCCCGTACATACCGTAGGATTCGCGTTTTACAAAAAGGCCACCAACGTAAACTCCGCGCAGATGTGCGCCGCAGCGCTTTTTGCCGATTATGTCGCGAAGAACGCTTATGTATTTGCCGACGAAGCGCTCGTGCCGCTTTGCAGGACTGCGGCCGCCGCGGAGGAGTACGTTTCGTCAACCAACGCGGTTACAAAAATGATACGTTCAGTTGTCAATCCCGAAAATCTTATTACAATGTACGGTACCCGCGCGCTTAAGTCCATAGTCAACTCTACCGCGGCGGAAAGCTTTATTCTGCAGGTGCTTGCCGGCGACGGCTCGGATATTGCCGAACGAACGGCCGAGCTCGGCGTGCAGATAAGCGGACAGATCTACTGAGGAGGGCTGCATGAAGAAGATTATTGTTTGTATTCTCGGCGCTGTGCTTGCTGTGTCTGTGGGCGGTTTTGCCGCGGCCTGCAAAAAAGACGGCGAAGCGGTTGAGCTTAAAGACCGCGCCGCATGGACGGTAAACTCTCCCGACGGTTCAATAACCGCGGTTATGACGTTCGGGGCTGACGGACAGCTTACATATACGGTTGAAAAGGATGGACGGAGAGTAATAGAGCCGTCTCTGCTCGGCATGGATATAGAAGAGGACGATTTTAACGTCACTACCGTTTATGCCGTCAACTCGCGGCGCATTACCGGCTCATATGAAAACAAATCGGGCAAATCGCGCGAAGTGACTTACGACTGCAACGAAACTACGGTGACGTTCAAAGCGTGGGAATTCTATCTCGATGTGACAATGCGCTGCTACGACGACGGCTATGCGTTCCGCTACGGTATCCGCGCGATCGACGGAAGCAGCGGCGTCATGACGGTAGCCGACGAGAAGACCGAGTTCGCTCTGCCTGAAAAGAGCAACCTCTGGGCGCAGGAATATGTTTCGATAAACCCGCTTCTCGGCGAGTTCTTTGCTTACGAAGTTCCTTATAACCGCCGTTCGGCGTCAGGCCTTGTGGACGAATATCTGGCTATGCCGGTGCTTTACCGCGTAGGATCGAGCGATATATACTCGTTGATCACCGAGTCCGAGCTGGTGGGAAGCGGCTTTTACGGATCTTATCTCAAATCGCCGTCGGAAAAGCCCAACAGCGGCGTGCTTAAGACCGAGCATACTCCCGCAGGGTGCAAGCTTGACGACAATCAGGTAGAGTACCCGTTCGAGTCGCCGTGGCGCGTAGGTATTACCGGCGACATGAAGACGGTAAACGAGTCGGAGCTTGTCGAGAAGGTTTACGACGACGTAGAGTACTGGAAGCCGGATAACTACGACGAGCTGACCGACGAGGAAAAGGAAATATACAATTACGACTGGGTAGAAGCGGACGTTTCGGCGTGGAACTGGCTCATCCACAGCGACACCGCTCAGAACGATTTCACCATGCAGTACGAATACGTCGATCTGGCGGCCGAAATGGGGTGGGGTTATACAATCCTTGACGGCGGCTGGAACGCCGGCTTCGACGCGGTGCAGTTTCAGGCTTTTATGGATTACGCCGCTCAGCATAACGTCAAGGTCATTGTCTGGTGCAATGCGCTGTCCGATTTCGCAAACGGCAACGCCGATATCCTGCGCTCGAAGCTGGAGATGTGGGCCAGCTACGGAGTGGCCGGCATCAAGATAGACTTCTTCGACGGACAGAACGCCACCAATCCGAAGCATCAGGGCGAGGACATCGACACGATAAAATGGTACGAGACCATATATCAGGAAACCGCGCGTCTTAAAATGATCGTCAACTGCCACGGCTCGAACAAGCCGACGGGCGAGCGCAGACAGTATCCGCACGTCATCAATCGCGAGGCCGTCATGGGCAACGAAATGAAGACCGTAAGCGCGGACGTAACGGTCAATCAGATGTTTACGCGTAACGTCATAGGCCCCACCGATTTCACTCCTGTGGTCAATCCGTTTACCGACGGGCTTACTGCCGCGCACCAGATGGCGCTGTCCGTCCTTTACGAGTCGGGTACGCCTTCGATGGCCGACTATTCCGAAACGTATATGAACGAGGACATCTACGAGTTTTATAAAGCGATACCTTCGCTGCGCGACAAAACGTTGTTTCTGAGCGGTAAACCCGACGAGTATTATATTGGCGCCGTGCTGTCGGGCGGCGAGTGGTTTGTGGGCGGCATCAACTCGGTGCTGGAGTCGGACGTTTCCGTCGGCTTCTCGTTCCTCGGCGACGGGGAATATAAGGCGGAGCTCTTTACCGACGACCAGTCGGGCAAGAAGACGGTGCGCACCGAAATGACTGTCAGAAAAGGTGACATTCTCGATTTGTCGCTGCTTGAGCGCGGCGGATTTGCGATGCGGCTGGTGCCGGTAAAATAATATCAATTTTCAAGGAGCGTATTAGCAATGAAAAATTTATTCAGCAAAAGAACTTTGACCGCGCTTGCGCTGTGCCTGTGTATGCTGTTCTCGGTCGCCTGCGGCGGCAAGAACGGGCCGTCCTCGGACGGAGACTGGTGGACAAGCGAGGGCGAGCTTGTTAAAGACGAACAGGGTAACGTCGTTTTCGATAACGTCGAAGTCAAGCTTTCTACCGTCGTCAGCGGCGAGGACAAGACAGCGTTTAAAGCGCTCGTGGCAAAATTCAACCGCCTGTACGACGGAAAAATCAATGTTATAACCACAAATATAGGCGCGGAAGGTTTCGAGTCAACGGTATCCAAGCAAATCACCAACAACTCCAATCCGCCCGATCTTATCATGTCGCACCAGAAAGCCAACCGCAACTTCGCCGACAATAAAATTATTCAGCCGTTCGACGAAGTTATCGAACAGTCCGGTATAGATATCGATCCGGCAAACTTTGCCGCCGGACTGGCGCAATACTCTTCTGCCGGATACGAAGGATCGCTTTTCGCCGTTCCCGTGGACGCTCAGAGCATAGTCGTGTTTTACAATAAACAGCTTCTGGCCAAATACGCCCAGACGCCTCCTTCAAGCCGTGCGGAATTGCTGAGCGTGTGCAAAGCGTTTACCGAAGATACCGCCAATGCGGGGAAAGCGCCTATAGCGTGGTCGACGGGCGGCGATTATTTCGCCGAGTATGTGTTCCTTACCGCAGTTTTGCAGAACGGCGGCAAGTTCTATAACGACAGCGATTTCAAGGTAGCATGGAACAGCGACGAAGCCAACCGTACTGCGTTCAATAACGCGATACAGTCGTTCAGAGAGCTTATCGATAAAGGCTATGCGAAGTACAACGAGGCGGACAACACGATTCTCAGCGAATTCATGGCAGGCAAAAGACTGTTCTATTTCACTGTTCCCTGGACAATGGAGTCTCTGGTCACCAATTATGCCGATCAGCTCGGCGTTTCGGTGGAAACTCTAATGAGCGACTATCTGGGCGGCGTTTCCATGTCCGGCTGGTTCGCAATGACCGACAACGAGGCCAAAAACAACATTTACGGAGACTCGCATTTCTTCTCCATGAGCCGCTCCGTGACCGATATTAACAAGAAAGCCGCCATATGCGAATTTATACGCTGGTTCACGCAGGAAAGCTCCGTTGGCGCCGAGTGGGCCAAGGCGGGGCATATAAGCGCGTCGAATATCATAAGCGCCGACGACGAATACAAAAACGATCCTTATGTGTCAAATTATATTTCCAAATTCTTTACAAGCATAGACGATTTCCGCAGCATAGGCGCCACTCCTTATTACGAAGCCGTTATTTCCAATCTGAAAGGCATTTTCATCGATACGGTTGGCAGCAGCAAGCCTTCGGTGTCGGCGGACGAAGCGGCGATAAAACAGCGTCAGGATTCGGTTAACGCACAGATCGATTTCTTTTAAGATATTATCATGGAAATAGATATATCACAGAAAATAGCCGAGCAGAAAAAGCGCAAGCGACAGGAAGCGCTGCTTGCTCTTGCTCTCGTCAGTCCGTTCCTTATAGTATTCCTGCTGTTTACGTTCATTCCGTTCGTAATGGGCTTTGTGTTCTCGTTCATGCGGTACAATCCTTATATGCCCGAACAGAACGAATTCATAGGACTGGAAAACTACATCAACATGTTTAATTATAAGAATCCTATTTCAAAGCTTTTCTGGGATTCTTTCCTGACAATGTTCGTGTTCGACGCGGTGGCGGTTCCGCTGCTCATAGTGATACCGCTTTGTCTTGCGTACCTGCTTAATCTGCATCCGCCGGGATACAAAATTTTCAGAGCGATAATTTATCTTCCCAGCATCGTCTCGATTACAATAGTCGGTATTATTTTCGGCAATATGTTCAAGGGCGACAGTTCGGGACTCGTCAACGCGCTTTTGGGCACCGAGATAGATTGGCTGGGCGGCCGGCCGTGGGCGGGCGACACACTGCGCTGGCTGGTCATGCTTATAGCCAGCATCTGGTGGCAGACGGGCACCAATTTCGTTATTTTTTCGGGCGCGCTGCGCGACGTCCCCAAATCGCTGTACGAAGCGTGCGAGATGGACGGCGCGGGGCGCTGGAAACGTATTCTTTACGTCACGCTGCCTAACATAAGAATGGCTGTGACCATATGCCTGTTTAACACTCTCATAGGGTATCTTAATCTGTACGCTCAGCCTTATGTGCTGAACACGCTCGAGAACGAGGATATTTTCGTTTCGCCCATGATGTTTATTCAGACTTACCTGATGGGAGGACTGACGTATGCCAAGCAGACCGGCTATCTGTGCGCTTCGGCTATAGTTTTCGGCCTTATAGTTATGGCGTTCAGCATACTTGAGCGCAAAGTAACCGCCAAACGCCGCAAAAGGACGCGGCATACGGAGTTGTGCGCGGGGGTTGACGCCGATCGGGCTTTACTCGGGTATGAGGATGAGACAGTTACGGAGGTGTGCGGCAATGACGACTGAAAAACGCCGGCGTACCAAATCGGAGCGTACGCGTCTGAGGGAAAAAACCGTATCGTTCATAGTGCTTTTTATAATCTGTTTCGTGTGGGTGCTGCCGCTAGTGTACATGCTTGGAACCTCATTCAAGTCGGAGCTCGATCTGCAGCTTCATCCCGACAAGCTGTTTCCTTCGGCATGGAGTGAGTGGACGCTCGAGCATTACTTCGGGTTCATCGTGCGAGAAGGCAAAATAGACAATATGCCTCTGTGGATGCTCAACTCGCTCTGGTCGACTTTCGCGACGGTCATACTTACGGTTATTGTCGATCTGCTTACCGCGTACGCTGTGGTTTTCCTCAATTTCAAAGGCAAACATACGTTCATGAAGTTCCTGCTGCTGTGGATGGCCGTGCCCGGCGTAATAGGTACGGCGCCCAGTTTCGCTTTGTATTCCCAGATCCGCAACTCGCTGTCTATAAGCAGCGGTATTGCCGGCTACGCGTATGTTTATACATGGCTGATAGTGCCGGGTATTACGGGAATATTCAATATGCTGCTTATGCGCAACTTCTTCCTGTCCATTCCGAAAGACATTGTTGACAGCGCTAAGAGCGACGGCGCAAGCAATATGAAAATTTTCCGTCGGGTCGTGTGTCCGCTTGCCAAATCAACTATAATGCTGGTCGTGCTGTTCACGTTCACCGGCAGCTGGAACAGCCTTATCTGGCCGCAGCTGCTGCTGACCGGAGAAAATTCCTACTGGAATACCATAACTGTCGCGCTTACCGGTTATACGGGAGGCTCGGGATGGGGCGCAACCGGCGTTGCGATGGCAACAAGCGTGTTCGCGCTGATACCGATAGTAATCGTATTCGTTGTAACTCAGAACAAGATGATAGACGGACTGGCGTCAACCGGCATAAAAGCCTGACGCAGGTTCATAAGGAAATGAAATATGAATAAAATCCAAAACGCCGAACAGCCGTTTCTTACATTGCAGCACTTAGAGAAGGTTTATCCTAACGGGGAAAAAGCCGTTTACGATTTCAACCTCGACGTGAAAAAGAAAGAGTTCATCGTCATTGTGGGCCCGTCCGGCTGCGGCAAGAGCACAACCCTCCGCATGATAGCCGGACTGGAAGACATAACGTCCGGCGATATATTTTTAGAAGGCGAGCTGCTTAATTACCGTCCCAGCAAGGACAGGAAAATGGCGATAGTTTTCCAGAGCTACGCACTGTATCCGCAGATGAACGTTTTCGACAATATCGCGTTTCCGCTTACCATCAACACCTATCCCGCGCCGGTGACGGACAAAGAGCTGTATCCTCTCGGCGAGTTGAGAAGCGTACTTAATGACACCGCTCCGGAAGCGCTCTTCAACATACTGTCGTCGGCGTTTGCAGCGAGGCTTAAAAAGAAAGCGCTGTCGGAAAAACTGGCGACGGCGTTCAGAATTTCGCCCGAAGCGGCAGCCGTTCTTGCCGAAATGTACAGACAGTACGCGGCCGGCGAGCAGCAGAAGTCTGACGCGCGGCAGGAGTCTGCGCGGCAGGCGCCTGACGCAGACAAAGCGGAGACTGTCAAGCAGTGGCTTGCGGTTACAAATGAGAAGATCGCAGCTCTTACCGCGCGGCTGGAAGAGGAGGGCGTGCGCGTAAACGAGCGGTTTGAGATACTGGATGAAAACGGAAAAGTCAAGACCGAATACCGGAAATTTACGCCTTACGAAATAAGAACGCGCGTATACGATACTGCCGCGATACTTGACCTTAAGCCTTATCTCGACAAGCTGCCTAAAGAGCTGTCGGGCGGACAGATGCAGCGCGTCGCGCTCGGCCGCGCGATAATCAAAAACGTCCCTATATTCATGATGGACGAGCCGCTCAGCAATCTTGACGCCAAGCTGCGGCTTACAATGCGCAGCGAGATCGTCAAGCTTCATAACAGGATAGACGCAACGACCATATACGTTACGCACGACCAGACCGAGGCGATGACGATGGCGACCAGGATAGTCGTTATGTCGCGCGGATTCATTCAGCAGATAGGCACGCCTGAAGAGGTGTACAGCTCTCCGGCAAACGTATTCGTCGCGCGGTTTATAGGTTCGCCTACAATGAATATTTTTGACGCTCAGTTTGACCGCGCTACCGGAGAACTGTCGTTCGGCGGTATCAAGGTCGCTCTCGGCCGGGAGTTTACCGCCAGACACGACGCGTTTTACAGGCGGAAGGCGGAGGAGTTGCGCGGACTGCTGGAGGGCTTCGACAGCGCCGCAAGGGAGAAGATACTCAAGCTGTTGTCCGCTACAGGCGAAAGCAGCGCCGAGGCGAGCAGCTCAGCGCGCAAATCGGGACTGCGGGCGCGCATAAAGTCGATGCTCGGCAAGAGGAAAGAGGCAGAGGGACCCGCTCCGGAAGAACAGGTATGCCGCACGAAGCTGGAGCGGCTGGAAGAATGTCTGTCTGATAACCATACCGTTACGGTCGGAATACGTCCCGAACGCATAGGAATAGAGAAAAAGCGCTCCGTGCGTAAATCGGCCGGTACTTTCACCGTAAAGCCCACGGTATGCGAGCTTCTTGGCGGAGAATACAACGTCCACTTCGATTTCTGCGGTAAGGATATGGTGGGACGGTTTGACGCGCGGCATAAGATTTCCGCCGCGGACGAGATCACCGTAAGCTTTTCGCCGGAGGATCTGTACTTATTCGATCCGATAACCGGAGACGTTATAGAATGAGTACAAAAAACGTCAGTCTGAAAGCGATCGCCGCAAAGCTTAACGTTTCGATAAACACAGTTTCGCACGCGCTGCGCGATATGGATGACATTTCACAGCCTCTTAAGGTGCTTATACGCAAGACGGCTATAGAAATGGGGTACATGCCCAACCATGTCGCACAGATGATGAAAAAGGACGAGAGGCCGGTCGTCGGCATTTACGTCGAGGAGTTTACCAATCTCTATTTCGACATATTCAACGACGAACTGGTAAAAGTATTCCGCGAGCGCAACGAATATAACATGGTGTTTCTGTTCTCGAAGAAATTCGATGTCGATATTATCAAGCAATGCGTTTTGCAGCGCGTTGATCTGATACTTACCTCCGCCGAATGTGACGAGAGCACCGCCGAATTCGCCAAGCTTAACGACGTAAAGATAGTTTTCGTCGGCAGCGCCACTCATCCGCTCGAAAGCGCCGATATAGTCCAGATAGACAACGATTTCGGATGCCGGCTGGCAGCGCGGTACCTTTACAATTATCACAGCGGCTCAAGATACGCTTACGTCGGCATCGGCGAGGATTTCTGCCGTGATCGGTACAATATCTTCTGCGACGAGCTGCTTAACCTCGGAGAAACGTGTAAAGCGACTTACTTCGATATAAGATCGGAGGATATTCATAAGCTTTACTCTATGATTCAGAACGGTTGCCGCAACATATTTTTTTTCAACGATATGACGGCGTATGAGGCGCTGCATAAGCTTGATGCGCTGGTCGTCAATGTAAGGAAGCTTTATCCCGACCTGCATCTCGTCGGATTCGACGGACTGTGCGAAATGATATACGGACTGCGCCAGATAACCACCGTAAAGATAGATTTCAGCGCGTTTGCCGAGGCGGTGTACGGCGTGATTGTCGCGCGCTTGACGCAGCCCGACCATCCGGCAAGGAGAGTGGTGCTTCCCGTCACCATTCACCAGAGAAGGGAATAAAAAGTAAAAAATTATGCGGTTTATACCGCAAAAAAAAGGCCATGGAAAAATTCAACACAAACAATCAATCCGCCAGTTGCCAGCCCGATCCTTACGTTATCGAAGAAAACGGAAGGTATTATCTTTATGCTACGAACCCCGGCGGCGTATCCCTGTACATATCCGACGATATGCGCGTATGGGACAGCGCCGGTATGGTGCTTACCGATAAGCGCGAAAAAGAGTTCTGGGCGCCCGCGGTAGTCAAATGGGACGGACGGTTCTATATGTATTATTCGTCCATGGCTATTGACGAGCAGGACGTTCATACCGAACGCATCAAGGTCGCCGTTTCGGATGTTCCGGAAGGACCTTTCAGATATTGCAAAACCCTGCTGCCACCCTTTTCTATCGACGCGCACGCTGTATCGTACAAAGGGCAGCCTTATATTTTCTATTCGACAAACAAGTATGACGGAGAACGCGTCGGCACATACATCACTTTAGACAGGCTGACAGATCCTTTTACCGCCGAAGGTAAGCCGCGTGAAATGCTCTTGCCTACAATCGAGCAGGAAGTGTCGTGGCAGGCGCGAGACTTCGGCGACGGGAAACCTCCCGTCAAGTGGCATACCGTCGAGGGCGCGTTCTATTTTTTTGCTGACGGCGTGCATTATCTGATGTACAGCGGAAGCGCATTCAGTAACGATCAGTATTTCGTAGGCTATGCCACGTCGCGCGACGATTGCGAGGACCTCAGGGACGTGCGCTTTGTCAAGTATCCCGACGATGCGCAGTTCTGCCCGCTGCTGTACAAGGATCGGCTGCGAGAAGGAACGGGACATAACAGCGTGCTGCGCCGCGGTAACGAGTATTATGTGTTTTACCATGCGAGAAAAGTCGGGCTGCCCGACGACGGAACGGACCGCCGCCGGCTGCATATAAACCGCCTGCTTGTGCATGACGGTGCGCTTACTTTGGGAGAGCCGATACAAACAAATCTGGAATAAGCCCGGTCCTGACATTTCGCCGGCGCCTCGGGACAGCAGCATAAATTTTGTAAGAACAAATTATAACGCGCAATCCTCCGATTGCGCTTTTTTAATTGCACGGCTCGATATTTTACGGCAGTTGCGCGGCTTTGACGAATGGCTTACGACAGTCGTGCAGCCGTTATTATATGGCATAGTTTAAGGCGGAGGTTATACCGGCAGGGCGAACTGAATATATTACCGTATGAGCAAAATGTGGCTTATTATATTGGCGTCCGGACTTGCCGCGCTGCTGGTTACCGATCCGGACGCCGCGGCGACGGCGATGAGCGCCGGTTCGGTCGAGGCGGTAAAGCTGGCGATAAACCTGGTTGCGGTATACGGGCTGTGGCTCGGCTTTTTCGGCATACTCGAGCGACTCGGCGCCTCGGCGTTTATAGCAAAGCTGCTGCATCCCGTGATAAAGATTCTGTTTAAAGACATAGACAAAGAAACCGAGCGTTACATCACAATGAATATGTCCGCCAATCTTCTCGGGCTGGGCAATGCGTCAACGCCAATGGGCATAAACGCCGTCACAAGGCTTTCTCAGGGCAGGAGCATTGCCTGCCGCAACATGATAATGCTGGT
>CASFJH010000089.1 GCA_949294845.1 uncultured Bacillota bacterium
ATAACTTACCCGGAAAAAGAACGGGGTGCATTCCGTTATATTTTTTGTGAAACCAGAAAGATCTTAATCAAACGCCTTTATTTCTGGAGTTGAAACGGGTTTCAACATCGGTTCGGGGTTGTTAAAATGATCGAATTGAAAAGTCAGACGGATAATAGGCTGACATTTTGATATAAAATAAAAAACCACCATGTTTGGTGGTTTTCCTGTGGAGCTGTTAGCGGGATTTGAACCCGCGACCTCGTCCTTACCAAGGACGTGCTCTACCTACTGAGCCATAACAGCATATTGAATTTTCGCCGATTTTTGAGGGGTTTCGGCTACCCCGTTTTGCTGCTATTTGTTCCTTACCAAGGACGTGCTCTACCTACTGAGCCATATCAGCAAATGAAGTTTTTGCCGAATTTTGAGGGGTTTCGGCTTGCCCCGCTTTTCGCTCCGATATTCCTTACCAAGGACGTGCTCTACCTGCTGAGCCATAACAGCAAATTTACGGTTGTCTTTGCGGCTGCGGATTTCGTTAAAACGCCGTCAACAGTCAAAGCTATATCATTATATACGAAAGCGGCGGAAAAATCAAACGTTTTGGCGTATATTTGAAAATTTTCTTTTATTGAGGCTACATTTGTTTTGGTCTGATAAAAATTTGCAGACGGAACTCTTAAATGCGTTTAACGCTTTACAATTGCGGGCGTATGCTGGTATAATATTATAAAAAATTTTTATTGAGTTTCCGACATACGGGCTTATCCGATGAGCAATCTGTAAAGCATTCGCGGTGCGAAAACGGTATCCGTAACGCTAGTTGCCGGAAACAGGATACGTCACGGGAGGGAAATTCATGAAATTCAAGATAGATCACGATTATCATATTCATTCGCACTTATCTTTGTGTTCGGGCGATCCCGAGCAGACTACGCAAAACATTCTCAGGTACGCACATGAAAATAATTTTAAAAGAATTTGTCTTACCGATCATTTCTGGGACGAAAAGGTAGAGGGTGCGATCGACTGGTACAAACCACAGAATCTTGCCCACGTCAGACAAAGCCTGCCTTTGCCGCAGGAAGAGGGGATTCGCTTCTTTTTCGGCGTTGAAGCCGATATGGATAAATTTTTCCGTCTGGGCATAGCGGAGGAAACGTTCGGTCAGTTCGATTTCGTCATAATCCCGACGACGCATCTGCACATGAACGGGTTCACGCTGGAGAACGGTGTAACCGATAACGCTGTCAGGGCGCAGCTTTGGTTCGACCGTCTGGCAGCATTACTGCAAAAGCCGCTTCCGTGGCATAAAATCGGCATTGCGCATTTGACATGCCCTTTGATAGGCGGAAGCGACAGAAAGGCGCATATCGACATTCTCAGGCTTCTTAACCGCGAGTCGGTGCAAGTGCTTTTCCGCCGTATAGCCGAGTCGGGCGCGGGCGTGGAACTGAACTTCAATCCGTTTATTTACAACGACGAAGAGCTGGAAACCGTTCTGGACGTATATCGGCTCGCAAAGGCGGAAAATTGCAAATTTTACCTGGGTAGCGATGCCCATACTGCCGATCATTTGCGGACAGCGCCGGATAAGTTTGCGCAAATCGTTGATTTGCTGGGACTGGACGAGCAAGACAAGTTCGATTTCTGACGGTAAAGAACGTTTACCGTGTGAAATTTCACCGTGTAAGGTTAAGCGTACATAATCAAGGATTAAAAATATGAGCAAGTACAGTATAGGTATCGATTTCGGGACGCTTTCTGGACGTGCGATCGTTGTCGATTTGTCGGACGGGCATATAGCCGGCGAAAGCGTTATGGAGTATCCGCATAAGGTTATGAGCGAGACTCTGCCCGACGGGACGCCGCTGGGATCCGATTGGGCGTTGCAGCATCCGCGCGATTATCTTGAAGTGCTGTATACGGTAGTCCCGCAAGCAGTCAGGGAAAGCGGAGTTAATCCGGCGGATATAATAGGTATCGGCATAGATTTTACGTCGTCGACGGTACTGCCCGTCAGGGCGGACGGAACGCCGCTGTGTTTTGAAGAGCGGTTTGCCTCCGAGCCGCACGCATATGTCAAGCTATGGAAACACCATGCGGCGCAAGCCGACGCTGACAGGCTCAACGAAGTAGCCGCCGAAAGAAAGGAGAAGTTTCTGACGCGGTACGGCGGCAAGACTTCGTCGGAGTGGATGATACCGAAGATTATGCAGATACTGCGCGAAGCGCCTGAGATATACGGCGAGGCAGCAGCTTTTATTGAAGCGGCGGACTGGATAGTGCTGCAGCTAACCGGAGAATGGACCGTCAACGCCTGCGCGGCAGGCTTCAAGTGCCTTTGGAGCAAGCGCGACGGGTACCCGTCGGAAGATTTTTTCGCCGCGCTCGATCCGCGTCTGAAAAATTTCGTTAAAGACAAGATAAAAGGCCGCGTTACGCCGGTAGGCAGGAGAGCCGGGCGGCTTACCCAATCGGCCGCTTGCCGCTTGGGACTTGCCGCGTCTACGGCAGTTGCTGCAGGCGTAGTCGACGCTCACGCCGCTTTGCCCGCCGTCGGAGTCGTCGACAAGGGTAAAATGCTTTTGATCATAGGGACGTCGTCGTGCGATGTTCTGCTGTCCGATCGGGAAGAAGCGATTGAAGGCATTTGCGGTATTGTCGAGGACGGAGTGATAGAAGGTTATTACGCTTACGAATCGGGGCAGTCGTGCGTGGGCGATCTTTTCGATTGGTTCGTGAACAACTGTGTGCCGTCGCGTTACGAAGCCGAGGCGCGCTGCAGAGGAATAAACATTCATGCGCTGCTTTCGGAAAAAGCCGCGAAACTCGCGCCTGGAGAGAGCGGACTTGTCGCGCTTGACTGGTGGAACGGTAACCGCAGCGTGCTGGTAGATTCGGAGCTGAGCGGACTTATCGCGGGTGTTACGCTCGGGACCAAGCCGGAAGAGATTTACCGAGCGCTCATTGAAGCAACGGCGTTCGGCAAACGGGTTATACTCGATACTTACGAGGCGGCGGGCGTCAAAATAGACGAGCTGTATGCCTGCGGAGGCATCTCGCGTAAAAACGAGCTTATGATGCAGATATATGCCGACGTGACCGGACGGGAGATAACCGTTTCCGCCTGCTCTCAGACTTCCGCCATGGGAGCGGTTATGATGGGCGCCGTCGCCGCCGGTAAGGCGGCGGGAGGATTCGACAGCCTCGATCAGGCGGCGAAGCTGAGCAGGACCGATAAAGTTTACCGTCCGATCGCCCGAAATGTCGGACGTTACGCGCGGATTTTCGTCGAATATAAACGCATGCATGACTTTTTCGGAAAGAAATGCGACGTCATGAAAAAGCTGAGAGAACTGAAAAAAGAGTCGTTTTAAAAGAACGATACATAAAGCCGGAAGCCGCTTCCGGTTAATTCGGCTAACGAAAGAAAAACAGGCGTATGTTTCAGGGACAGACGCCTGTTTTTCCGTGCCTTTTCGTCGGATCTTTTCCTTGTTTTGCTCGGCCTTATGCCGCAGAATTACCGTCGGTATAAGAGCTTTAAACGCCGAGAGCATAAGGGCCGAATAAAGTAATGCAAGCGAAATGCGGCGTTTATTTTGTTTATTTTTGAGACAAATGGTGTATTTTTACGGCAATAAAATTTATTTTTGAGTTGATTAATTAAAATTTGCGATTTATAATAATCAAATAATTTTTAATAAGCGGAATATCGGCGTCGCAAGCGCTTAAAAGGAGAAACGGTGAATATGAAGAAGTATTCGGTCGTATTGTCTTTTTTGTTTGTGGTCGTTGTTTCTTTTGCGTTTTCAGGCTGTACCCAGCAAAGCGCATACTCGGTTTCGATGTCGCAGGCAGAAGCGAACCTTACAGTGGGAGGAGAGCTTTCTCTAACCGTGAAAGCGGAAGGTTTTACTGCAGATTCGGTTGAATGGGCAAGTTCCGATACCGCTGTAGCCACAGTCGAAAACGGTCTGGTAAAAGCTTTAAGCCCGGGCAATGCGGTGATTTCCGCTTCCGCGCTCGCGCCGGACGGCAAAACGTATAAAGCAGTATGCGAATTGTCCGTTACCGAGGCGCAGGAAACGGCGGCCGATTGCACGGTAGAGTATTACAAGCAGAAGAAGGATCGCAGCGGCTACGAGCGGGACGCCGATCTTACCGAAACCGTATCGTCTGTCGCGGGCAGGACTGTTTCGGTTACGCCGCCCGCTTTGACCGGTTTTGAATTCTCCGACGATAACGCGGCCAACGTGCTTTCCGGTCAGGTTGCCTCAGACGGCTCCACCGTATTAAAAGTATATTACGATATACAGGTTATCACGGTAACTTTCAGCTCCGAAGTCGACGACGATATATTGAGATACGTCGATTACGGCGATACGCTTACCGATATTCCCGCCGTTCCCGATAAGCCCGGTTATTCCGGAGTCTGGGACGTAACCGATTTTTCGTCGGTCACTGCGCCGTTTACCGTTACGGCGGTTTACTCGGAGGAATATTACAGCGTTAACCTCACCATAGTTCCCGAGCAGGTCAACGTGGCAGGCACCGATTACGGATTTTATGAATTCGACGCCGACGACTTTACCGGATTGACGGCTTCGGTTCAGAAGGACGGCGAGCAGCCCGTTACGCTTACCGTGACGATGTCGGGCAACGTAACAGCCGAGAACTCGGCATCGGAACGTATACGTTTACCGTTTCGCGCGGGGACATAAGCCGCAGCAAGCAGATTACCGTTACCGACGACACTGACGCCGATTTTGCTTTTCCCAAGGACATTAAACTTGGCGGCAGCTTAGGCGATTACGCGTCCTTCTCGTCGGGCTGGGAGAAGCTTTCATATAACAGCGTGAAGATAACTTCCACTACTTACGTTTATGTGGGCCTCGAAGAAGCGGAGCTTACCGATACCTATTATCTTGAGGCTGACGTCGATTTTCAGGACGTCGGTAAATTCATCGGCATTATAGCTGCGGCTGAATACGGCGATATTTCGGGCGGCACCGACGGAGAGAAGTCAAAGCTGGCGTTCTCCTATTCCGGCGGAAATAAAATTTACAAATGCGATAACGGTTCTTGGGACGATTTTGAGACGGGCGGCTACATATCCAACCTTAAAGCCGATCCCGCCGATTGCAAGTTTGCGATTCTGCGCGACGGCAGCGTTTATTATCTGTTGCTGAACGATAAAATAGCAGGTTCGATTACGTCGGACAAGTACGGCGACAGCGGATTCGGCTTCTGCAGCATGAGCACTTCGGGCACGGCCACTTTCTCTAACGTCAATTATACGTTGGATCCCGTTGCCGTCAAGAAGCTTGAAGAATACTTTACGACTACGCCTTCGCTCGGCGGTTCGTTCAACTATGCGGACGGAACGGTCGTCAGCTCCTTTAACAACACCACATGGACGGTAAACTCCGACGGGGCAAGCGGCACGATTAGCGGACCTTCCTACATCTTCAACGGCGGCACGGCAGGCAGCGTGTATTACGCGGAGGCGACTTTCAGCAAATCTCCTCAGGCGTGGGTGGGCATTTTAATCAATACCCTGGACGGCGCTCCCACAAACAACAAAGGCTGGTACGGATACGGCATATATAACGCTACAACTTTATATTTGCATACTTTCGCCAGCTCCTGGCAGGAAGGCGTAAGCAAGGGCAGCGTCAGTACCGGCAGCGGAACAACTTTCAAACTGGGCGTTGCACGTATCGACGATTATTATTACGTTTTCGTCAATGACGCGCTTGTGCTCAGCGAACGTGTGACGGCTTATTCCACGCTTGACAACGAAGTGGCGCTTGACGCGGATAATATCAGCGGTTTCGGTATATTTATCGGCAGCAATTTTAATCCGAAAAATCTCGCATACAGCAACTTTAATTTCACTATGGACCGTGCGGAAATCGCCGCCAAAGTAGGCAGCGCCGACATTACTTACGACAGCAGCAAGCTTTCGGTATCTCAGTCGGGCAAAACCGTCGCTTCATTAGACAAGCTTTTCAGCGGACTCCCCGCGGAGATAAGTCTTAACGTTCCTTCCGGCAAGGTGGTCGAAAGCATACAGCTGCTTCTGAACGGAAGTCCCGTTTCACTCTCCATGTCGGGCGGTAAATTTACGTTTACTCCAGTTACGGGCGGATCATATTCGGTAGAAGTCGTTTACGCGGACGAGGGAGAGGCTTCTTTGAGTCTTACCGTCAAACCTTACGAAATAGACGGATACAACCTTTATCCGGAGCTTACCGTCAATCCCTCGGACGTAACAGTTACCGTGGTTGACATGACGACCGGCACCGAAAGCGCGAGCAATCTTGTTTCGCTTACTGAAGAATTCCCGCTTAAAAGCGGATACTACCTGATCAAGGTCGAGTACGGCGACAACGTTTATTCCTACGACGTTTTCCTGTCCGACGGCGAGACCGAGACGCTCACCGGTTATGTTTCCCTCGCATATCTGGGCGGCGCGATAACCATACCCAATTCCGATGGCGTAGACACGACTTATTACAGCTACAAAAACGTTGAAATAGGCAAGACCGAAGGAAGCGGATGGAAATTAAAGGACGGGCAGCGCGATACGGTGAATTTGCTTTCTCACACTTTCGTTTATCAGAACGAAGTAAGCGGAACAAAATATTATCTTGAAGGCGTGTTTGATACTACCGAAGCCTACACTTTCGGCACGCAGTTCGGCGGACTGTTGATTTCCCACGGCCCCGACACTCTTAACGACAATCCCAGCGACGTTAAATTCGCGGCCGGTATATTCGGCGACAGTCTGGTAGTCTGCTCGATTCTTACCGAATGGAGCGCTCAGGATTCGCGTATCCTCCTCAAGCTCAGCGACGCGGGAATTAGCTACGATCCTACCGCCGTTAAACTGGGCGTCGTAAGAGACGGCTGCTATTATTACTTCTTTATCGACGACGTGTATGCGGCAAGCTATTATTACGCCGAAGTGACTACCGAATGCGGCATAGGGCTTATGGCGACTCCTGCCGTAATAACGGTGAGCAAATTCAATTATTCGCTTAACGAGGATTTATCGACGCTTTGATCGCCAAGGCGCCTGTTGAGGAAAAAGAGATTGACATTTACTTTATCGCCGGTCAGTCTAACGCTTCGGGCTATTCCGTGTTCAACTTTAACACCGCCGTTGAGGATAATCCCAATTTCGGTTACGGATTCAGTAACATCTGGTATGCGGGCGACGCCGCTCTTTCTTCCTACTACAATTCAGATAGCGGCAAAGTGGCCGGCTTTATCAAATACGCTCACGGCGGCACCGCGCTTCTCGACAACATAAGCGGTGAAAACGCCTCTAACGGCAACTGGGTTTCGCTCTCTTACGAGGCTACGATTTCGCCTCAGAGCCCCGGCAACCTGACCGGCGGACTTTACCGTGACTTCCTCGCTCAGGTGCAGAAAAATGTTGCGCAGCTAAGAATGTTGGGTTACACCACGATAAACTTCAAAGGACTTTTCTGGATGCAGGGCGAATCGGATAAGGGGAATCCCACCGAATACGAAAAGGCGTTTAAGTATTTCGTCGAAGACGTCCGCGACGATCTCGGCGAAATCGCGGAAACAGATCTCAGCGCGCTTCCCGTCTTTGTCGGAGAAATCTCCCGTACTTCGGGCAGCGCCGACATTAGCACCGTAGACACCAACATCGCATTTATAGCGATGCAGCAAGGACTGCCCGACGTAATCGACAACGTTTACGTTATAGCTTCCGGCGATTATGACATCAATCAGCTTGTGAGAGGCAGCAACGTTGCTGTCGGCACCGATACATGGCACTGGAACCAGGAGGATATGATCGCCATAGGTAACCTTGTAGGCGAATCGATTTTAGAAAACGTGCTTGGAGTATAACAGGCCGCGCTAAAAGTTTTAAACATATAAAAGGCCGTCCGTCTTGAAAAGTCGTACGGCCTTTTATATGTTCTATTAATCCTTTCACATCTGTTTTATATTTAACCAATCCTATTTATAATATCAGATAATATTTATTTAAACTTGTCTGCTCCCCACCAATCGGGCATTAAGTCTTTTAATAATACAGTTTTGCGACTTTCGTAATTTTTCAGTATTTCTATATTGCCGCTGTTTGGAGATAATTGCATCATAAATTCTCTGCACGCCCCGCACGGAAAACCGACTTTCCCGTCGGACATAATTGCAAGAACTTTGCTTATTTCGCTTTCGCCGTTCGTAAGCATATTTGCCATGGCGTTTCGTTCTGCACACATACCAAGACTACTTGCCGTATCAATACATATACCGGTAAATATATTGCCGCTTTTAGTCATTATGGCTGCCGCAACTCCTCCGACCTCGATAAACGGAGAAATAATACGGCTGTTTTGTACTTTCCTTGCGGCTTCGTATAATTTTTGCCAATCATCCATTATTTTCACCTCTTGAAATTAATTATATCATTAATTCGCTGTAAAATCAAACCCATGTGTTTTAAAAATTACTTTGGCACTCGGGCTGGGTCTCAGACTGCACCGAGCGGAGCGACGGCACGGAGTAATAAGATCGGGCGGAAAAGGGTAATGCGAAGTAATAAAACGGAGCGGAATAAAAGGGGAAAGGGCAATAAAAAAAGCGCTTAACCTAAGCGCTTTTTTCAGTGCTGGTGGACGATCAGGGACTCGAACCCTGGACCCACTGATTAAGAGTCAGTTGCTCTACCAACTGAGCTAATCGTCCATATGGAGCGGAAGACGAGATTCGAACTCGCGACATTTGCCTTGGCAAGGCAACGCTCTACCACTGAGCCACTTCCGCATACGGTAAGTTCCGGAATGGTGCGGATGAAGGGACTTGAACCCCCACACCTAAGGTACCGGCTCCTAAGGCCGGCGCGTCTGCCGTTCCGCCACATCCGCTTAATTGGTGACCCATCCGCGATTCGAACGCGGGACACCTTGATTAAAAGTCAAGTGCTCTACCGACTGAGCTAATGGATCAAAAGTTGGCTGGGGTGGTAGGATTCGAACCTACGCAATGCCGGAGTCAGAGTCCGGTGCCTTACCGCTTGGCGACACCCCACTGCTCCCCTTTGGCAGGGGTGGCAGGATTTGAACCTGCGAGTGCGAAAGTCAAAGTCTCGTGCCTTACCGCTTGGCGACACCCCTACAAAGGAAATGGGGTGAGTGAAGAGATTCGAACTCTCGGCCTCCAGAGCCACAATCTGGCGCTCTAACCAGCTGAGCTACACCCACCACGGCGGTGATGACTACGAGGAATGGCGCGCCTAAAGGGATTCGAACCCCTGACCCACGCCTTAGAAGGGCGTTGCTCTATCCAGCTGAGCTACAGGCGCAGAAACAGTGGAGCGGGTGATGGGAATCGGACCCACGCAGCCAGCTTGGAAGGCTGGAACTCTACCATTGAGCTACACCCGCATACAAACCGGAAAATCCTCGTGCCTAAGAATGATACCATAAACGGCGCGCAATGTCAACAGTTTTCGGGGAGAATATCGATGATTTTCGGTAAAAATTTACTGCCGTCCCATTCGAGCACGCCGTATGAACGGTTTCCAGAACGAGGGCGCGACGCACTGCCCGGATTGAACAGCGTGACGCCGTCGGCGGCGTCGATGCAGGCGATGTGCGTATGCCCGAAAAGCGCGAAAGAACAGCCGCAGCTTTTAGCCGCAAAAGCCAGCCTTCCGTATCCCGAACAAAGCTCGTAACGATGCCCGTGAGTGAGAAAAAATTTTACGCCCTGCGCTTCCTCCACCGCAAACGGCAGCATACGTCTGCCGAATATATCGCAGTTGCCGCCCACTGCCGTAACCGGAATACGGCAGGAAAGCAGCTCGGTCACCGGCTGGCAGCCGTCGCCCAGAATAAACGCTCTGTCCGCGCTGACTGTGCGGTAAAGATATTCGGCAACGCGTTCGTCATGGTGCAGATCGCTTATTACGGCTATTCGCACAGCTGCTCCTCCAGATTTGTGAGCGCGCGGTATCTGTGGCTTACCGAGTTTTTTTCCTCCTGCGAGGCGCGGCCGAAGGACTTGCCCAGATCCTTTGAAAAGAAAAGTGGATCGTAGCCGAAACCGTTGTTTCCGTCGGGCGCGTATAGCAGAGTGCCGTAAGTCGCGCCGTAAGCGGTAAGATAATCGTCTGCGCCGCGATAAAGCACCACGGCAGAAACGAAACGGCACGACCGGTCCGACGCCGCGCGCATATTTTCAAGCAGCAGAGCGTTGTTCGCTCCGTCGTCGCCGTGGCCGCCGGCATAGCGCGCGCTGTATACGCCCGGCGCGCCGCCCAGCGCGTCGACCTCCAGTCCGCTGTCGTCGGCAAGAGCCGGAATACCGCATAAATCAAAAACAGCGCGCGCTTTTATCAGCGCGTTTTCGGCAAAGGTAGCGCCCGTTTCTTCCACGTCGATTTTAAGCCCGACGTCGTTAAGCGACAGTATTTCAAATCTGTCGCCCAGTATCTCGCGTATCTCGCGCAGCTTGCCGGCATTATTGGTTGCAATCACTATCTTCTGCATGGGTACAGTATACCACTCGAGGCCTTTTGATGTCAATAATAATCGACGCGCCCCAGCAGATAGTCGGTCGTCACGTCAAAAAAGGCGGCTAACCGCAATATCTCGTCGATACTCGGCTCCGATCGCCCTTTTTCCCAGAAGAATATGCAGTCGTCGGTCGTGCTCAGCTTCTCTGCAAGCCGCTTCTGCGTCAGATTACGTTCCGTTCTCAGTTCTTTAAGTCTTGCGGAAAATTTATTCATATTATGTATAATACCGTAAAATATACGGTTTATGCTTGACAACCGTAAAAATTACGGTTATAATAATCACAATACAAATTTACGGGGAGAAAGACAATGTATTGTAAGAATTGCGGGAAGGAGATAGAAGACAAAGCGGTAATTTGCGTCTATTGCGGCGTCAGAACGGGCAATGATTCGGCCTCGGTATCGTCGAATATTATGGCGATAATCGGGCTTATATGTTCTTTTGTGCTTGCACCGCTGGGTTTGGTGTTTGGAATACTCGGACTGAGATTTGCCAACAGGAACGGCGGCTGCGGTAAGGGTATGTCGATCGCGGCGATAATCATATCCGCAACGCTTTGCGCCATTTTCCTGATCTACATAATTATAGCGATCGCCATAAGCTTATCTCTTGCGAATTCAGTCG
>CASFJH010000090.1 GCA_949294845.1 uncultured Bacillota bacterium
CGTGCGTATTTCCGTCCATGTCGCACCCGCGGGCAACCGCACTTCTCGGGACGCAACGGCGGGCGTGACGATCGGTGCGACAAGCACGTCGTCGCCGAGCAAAAAACAGTCGGTCTGCGTTTCCAAATCTTGCCCCGAAAACGCATAACACACGGGGCGTAAGATCGGTTCTCCGGTCGCGGCGGCATTATAAAAAGCCGATTCGATATATGGCATAAGTTTTTCCCGAAGCCGCACGCATTCGAGAACGGCATATTTCACGCGGTCGCCGTATGTCCACACGGCACGGGAAAACTGCCACATCGGGCTTAAACAAACGCATTGCACCGAACGGATATACCAATCCTCATCAGTCGCTTTGTCGCTGTCGGTGATCTGCCCGCCGCCGATCATATCGGGGCAAACATATGGGTACCCGACCAGCCCCGCTTGAATCATGTCGGGAATGAGCATGTCCAAACCGCCGCGCCACGCGACGTTTTTGTCGCACAACCGTTCGATCACCCCCCGTCCCTCGTATCCCACCGTCGATCGCAGTTCGGCGTAAGGATACCTTTGCGCGAAAGCCGCCCACCGCCGAGCCTGTCCGTTGGGTGTTATCGGATTTTCGGTGCGGTCATCGACACGGTAAAATCCCGCGTCGCCGCCGTCGAACTTAAACCCGTCCGCCCCAAGCGCGAGCAATGCGTCAAGCTGATTTATAAGCCCCTGCACGGCGCTTCGGCTCGTCATGTCGAGCAACTTCGACACACCGTTCCACCACTTGCGGTCGGCGATTTTCCCGTCGCCGTCCCGCAGTAACGCGTCGTCTTTCCACAAACCGACCGCCTCGTCCGCAACAAACGGCACAAGCCACAAAATAACGACAAACCCGAGCGCGTGCAGTTTTTCGATCATCTCTTTCGGATCGGGAAAATCGTCGGTAAACCGCCAGTCTCCAAAACCCCTTTGCCACCCGTCGTCGAGTATCAGCACACCCGCAGGCAGTCCCGCGTCGAGTATGCCGTTCGCATACGCCAAAACCGCATCTTGCGTCGGGCGGTTGCGCATTTCCATCCACGTACAGTACTGAGGTTTGGACGCGGCGCGCAAGTCGGCAAGCGGTTCGAGCGTGTAATGTTTCTTTGCGACCGCCTTCACCGCGCCGCGCAAATTCGAAAACCCCTCGCCGTAATCGACCTCTTCAGTACTGTCGACGGTCAATGTGCCGTTCTCGACTCGTACGGAATAATCGCCGTCGGTAAACAAATACCGTCCCAAGCTCGACACGAATGCGCCGCTCACCTGATTGGACGTACGGTTTACGGTAAAGTCGCCAAAGTATGTGCCTGCCGCAGATAGCGGAAAGCGGTCGCCGTCTTGCACGGCGCCGCCCCACCAAAATTCATTCGAGTAAATCGTAATCGTTCGTTTCATAGATGTCCTTTAACTGTTTTTTGTCTTAAACACGGGATAACCCTGCGTCGTGTCCCAATAGGTCGCGTCCCAACCCGTCGTGGGTATAGCCGATTTATCGGCAGTGTCGACGGCGGCAGTGTTTGTATAACTTGCAAGCGGGCCGCCATCTTTCGGAACGATATTCTTATACGCGCTTGCTTTTTCGGTCGGCACAATGGTATAGCAGTTGGGCATTAACGTTTCGAGACTGCCTTCCGCCCAACAGTCGCCGAATCCGCTTAACACGTCTTTATCTGCCCAGCCGTCTTTGATCTCCACAATAACGTTTTTGATATTCGATTCGAATCCGTCCTTTGTGCTAAGCAACGTATCCGCGCTTCCCGTGTAACCGAGTATATTTTTTACATTATTGGTATGCGTCACTTCCACATACACGTTTTCCAACTTTCCGTAATGGAAAATCGAGTACAAAAGGCCGCCTTTCGTGCCTACGAACGTGCTACCGCTATTGATCCAAGCGTTACCGTGGATCGCATTGGTGAACGCAATGTTTTTGATTGTGCCGTATAAACTTTTTTCATTCGTCAAATCTCTGACAGCCCATTCACGGTAACCGACAAGCACACCAATAAAGCCGCCGTAACCTACGCTTTCGGCGTCATTGATAAATAACCCTTTTATGGTATAGCCTGCGCCGTCGAATACGCCGCAAAAACCGAGAACGCCGGCGTTGCGGTCTACGTTCGTCAAGTACGAGGTATATTTGCGCGTCGAGCTTGTCGTGTTGGCTACACTCGTCAGACTTTCGTTATACGTAACGTCGTTACCTAAAACGAAATATCCGTCGCGCAACTTCGATACCCCATTAACCCAATCGTGTTGATAGTTCGTGTAGTAGCGACGCGTCGATCGCTTCGGGCGAATCGATAATCATCGTATAGATTCCGAGCGGCAACGTGTACGTCGCCAGACTCGTCTCGACGGTCGCCGTTTTCTCGCCCATATTGTAGCCGTAGTACGACGGCAAAACGGTCACTTTATTGCCCTCGCTCGAAACGAAAATATCGTTGTCGATTTCTGCGTTGTTTAAGATTTGCTTGACGGTGACCGACTGCACTTCGCCTTTGACTTTGTCCGGTATATCGATTTCGGCGGTTTTGGCGCGCATTGCGGCAATCTCGCTTTCGGTCGGGAATTTGTCCAATAAATCTTCGCTATCAAACAGAGTGGCAACCGCTTTGTCGGTCAGCGTAATCTTTTGCGTGCGTTTCGTCACCGTAACGACGAACTGCGCAAAGTTGCCGTTGTACGCCGCCGTAACGACGGTACTGCCGAGATCCTTTGCCGTCACCGTTCCGCTCTTTACCGTCGCCACCTCCTTGTCGGACGACGACCACGTAATCGTATCGGTCACGGGCGTTTGCCCGTCGACGCACGATAGCGGCAACGAAAGCGTAGTAACGTATCTGATTGACCATCGGCTTGATCTGCGCCGTCTTAAACAGTTCTTTAAGATAAAACGGCGTGAAATTGCTTACGCCGATGGCCTTTACTCTTCCGTCTCTGTATAATTTCTCAAGCGCGCGCCATGCTTCCGAATTCTGCTGAGCCCAGTCGGTATATACGTTTTTGCCTGCCGGCCAGTGTATAAGATACAGATCCAGATAGTCAAGCCCCAGATCGGACAGCGTATCGTCGAAAGCGCGCAGCGCCTTATCGTAGTTGCGGCAGGTGTTCCAGAGCTTACTCGTCACGAAAATTTTTTCGCGCGCGACGCCCGAGTCTCTTATTCCCTGTCCGACTCGCGTCTCGTTGCGGTAAACAGCCGCCCCGTCTATATGCCTGTATCCGGCTTTCAGAGCGGCCGTCACACATTCCGAGGTCAGTTCGCTGTCCGGACTGCGCCAAGTGCCGTAGCCGACGCCCGGCAGTCCGACTCCGTTGCTTAAAGTTATTACTGAAGAAAGATTGTTGAATTCGTACATAATCGCTCCTTATTCCAAATTTGTCAGACCTTGATTTCGGCGGATATAGCCGCGGCGGAAGCGTGTTTTTCAAGTACAGGATCTATTTCGTCCCTGATAAATTCCTCCGTCTGCTGAGGCGCGCGGCCTATAAAATTGACCGGATCGAGTATGCCGTCAATCGAAGAATGTATCGCAGCGAAATGACTGTCGCTCTTTATGCGCTCGATAAGATCGTTTTCCTGTCCGTCCTGTTTGACGCGTCTGGCGCTTTCCATGGAATGTTCCCTTATAAGCTCGTGAAGCTGCTGTCTGTCTCCGCCGGCTTTGACACATTCCATCAATATAACTTCGGTGGCCATGAAAGGAAGCTCGGCCATGATGTGCTTAAGTATCGTTTTGGGATAAACTACCATATTTTCGGAAATATTGATGTACAGATTAAGTACGCCGTCAAGCGCCAGAAAGCCCTGCGCGATCGTTATGCGCTTATTCGCGCTGTCGTCCAGCGTCCTTTCAAACCACTGCGTAGAAGCCGTCACCGCTTCGTTTACGGGCAGCGACAGCACAAAACGCGCCAGACCGCATATGCGTTCGCTGCGCATCGGGTTACGCTTGTACGCCATAGCCGACGAGCCTATCTGCGATTTTTCAAACGGCTCTTCCATCTCCTTCATGTTCTGAAGAATACGCAGGTCGTTTGCAAATTTGTAAGCGCTTTGAGCTATCTGCGAAAGAACGCTCATTACGTTGTAATCGAATTTGCGTGGGTATGTCTGTCCGGTCACGCCGTATACGCCGTCAAAGCCGAGCTTATTCGCAACGGCTTTTTCCAGCGCCCTGACCTTTTCGCCGTCGTTGTCGAACAGGCTCATAAAACTGGCCTGCGTGCCGGTGGTACCCTTGACTCCGCGCAAACGGACCGTGGACAGGATATGTTCGAGGTTTTCGTAATCCATTTTAAGATCCTGTAGCCACAACGCCGCGCGCTTGCCCACAGTAGTGAGCTGCGCCGGCTGCAGGTGCGTAAATCCGAGCGTGGGCATATCCTTATACTTCAGCGCGAAAGTTTTAAGCCTCTGCATAACCGCTACCAGCTTGTCCCTTACGATCTGAAGCGCTCTGTATATAGTAATTATTTCGGCGTTGTCAGTAACATAGCAGCTGGTCGCGCCCAGATGTATTATGGGCATAGCCGACTTGGCCTGCATACCAAATGCGTATACGTGCGCCATAACGTCGTGACGGACTTCGCGTTCGCGCGCGTCGGCGACGTCGTAATTTATATCGTCGGCGTATTTTTTCATTTCCGAAATCTGCTTGTCCGTAATGGGAAGCCCCAGCTCTTTCTCGCTTTCCGCCAAAGCGATCCAAAGTTTGCGCCACAGTCTGAATCTGTTGTCGTCGGAAAAATTCTCCGCCATTTCGCGGCCGGCATATCTGGTAATAAGCGGATTTTCGTAAATATCTTTCATGTTAGCTCCCGTAAAAAAATTTTTCTGCATTTCCGTAAAAAACGGCGTCTATCTGCTTGGACGTCAGGCTCCTGTTAAGCAGTTCCCTGACTTCGGTAAATTTAGAATAACTCTCCAGCCCGTCGAGCGGCGCGGTTCCGTAAAAATCGGTTCCGACTGCAAGCGACTCTGCCCCGAAGGTCTCGACATATTCGACTATATGAGAAGCGTAAGCCTTAACATCGGCGTCATCACGGTTAAGAAACGCGCGCACGGCCGCAAGCCCGATTATGCCGCCCGCCCGTATAATCGCTTTCACCTGTCCGTCGGTCAGATTGCGCGGATGCTTCATCAGACGGGCGAGCGCAGTATGCGAATTTATTATCCTCGCCCTGCCGCCGCAATAGTCGATAACGTCGTAAAAGCTCTTTTCGTTAAGGTGCGCCGTATCCACGGCGACGCCGTGCGAGCATATGCTGTCTATAAGCCGCCGCCCCGCCTGAGTCAGCCGCCCCGTTCCGTCCGCTCCGCCCGCAAACGCATTGTCGTAATTCCAAGTTAACGAGCAGTACTTCAGTTGCGGCAGATCGAGCGTCCCAAAGCCGGCTTCAGCCATAAATCCGCAGTCCTCCACGGCAAGTCCGGCACGGTAAGGCAACGCGCCGTCAGTCAGTCTTGCAGCCCTGACTGTTGCCGACTCCGGCGAACGGCACTCCGTCGTCCATACCGCGAAAATTACTCCGCGCGCCGTAAAATTACCGGCGCTGAACCGCATTTCTTTCTCCGGCATATCTGCAGTAGGCAGATCGTTATGAAGATCGAACACCATATTACAGTATATGTCGGCAAGCGCGCTTGAGTTATCGGCCGTAAATAATATCGTCCGCTTAAAAGATATTAAGCGGACGACAAACGTACTGATATGATTACTTATTTTCGTTTACGTCGATGTCTTTCAAAAGATCCGCAAACGGATTATTGCTCATTTCCTCGCTCCACTCGCTGCTCTCGGTCTCAACCCTGGGCTTAGAAGATTTGGAACGTTTCTCTTCCTTCTTCTCTACCGGCGCGGGCGCTTCCTCGGGTGTGCAGGCCTTAATGCTGAGCGTTATCTTGCGGTTGGCTTCGTCATAATTCATGATCATGACGTCAACTTCGTCGCCCACTTTAACTACGTCCGCGATGTTCTTTACGAACGTGTGCGCTGCTTCCGACACATGGACAAGTCCCTCGATGCCCGGCTCGATCTCGACGAAAGCGCCGAAAGGCACTACGCTCGTCACCTTGCCGTGAGCGACGGAACCGATGGGATGCGCTTCCATGCAGGCGACGAAAGGATGTTTCTGAAGCTGTTTATAGCCGAGCGATACGCGGTTCTTCTCGCGGTCAACCTTTAGAACGAGGAAGTCGTAGGTCTTGCCTATTTCAAGTACGTCCTCGACTTTTTTGATATGCGTCCACGAGAGATCGGCGATATGAGCAAGGCAATCGAACCCGTCGACACTTACGAACGCGCCGAAATCGGTCACTCTCTTTACCACGCCGCTTACAACGACGTTGGGCTGAACGTGCGTCCAGAAAATTTCTTCTCTTTCCTTTCTTTCCGCCATGAGGACGGCCTGCTGACTGGCGACTATCTTATGCTTGTCGTCGTCTATCTCAAGCGCGACCACTCTCAGCGTCTTGCCCACATAGTCAGCGAGGTTGCGGACGTAGCTGCCCTTTTCGCGGATGAGCGAGGAAGGAACGAAAATCGTGTAAGTACCGATCTTGCCGAGCAGGCCGCCCTTAGTATCGCGGTTTACCTTAAGCTCGAACACTTCGCCGTTGCGTATGCCGTCGACAAATTTATCTCCTTCTTTGATCACGTCAACTTTTTTCTTGGATAAAAGAATACAGCCGCTGTTATCATCCTTAGAAGAGACGACTATGGCCTCGATTTCTGCGCCCGGTTCAAAAGCCGCGGGATCGTAAGTACCGTCGATATTAACGTCTTCGGCACGGACGAGACCGTCTTTTTTACCGCCGATATTGACGTGCACGCCTTCGGGATCGGCGCTTATTACGGTGCCTTTGACTCTCTTTCCTACGCTGTAGCTCACATGAGATTCTTTGTCTATAGCGTCTTTGAACTCTTGGCTCTGAATCTCATCGATGTTGTTTTCCATGTACTCCTTTACCTCCATGATCAACTCTTTCGGAGTTGACGCGCCGGCCGTTATACCTACAGAACTGTCCGGCTTAACCTTCAAAAAATTTAAGTCGGCAACACTTTCAATAAGATAGGTATCGGAACACGCGGTCTTGCACACTTCGTACAGCCGCATGGTGTTGGAGCTTGTCCTGCTGCCCAGCACCAGCATTACATCGGAGCGCGCCGCCAGTTTTTCCGCCTCAGTTTGCCGCTTGATAGTAGTATAGCAAATTGTGTCGAATATTTCAACTGTTTTAAGATACTGTTTGGGAATTTTTTTCAATATTTGGCGATATTTTTGCACCGAAAAGGTAGTTTGAACCACTATACAGGGGTTTTTATTCCAATCGACCTCCGAAAAATCGCCGTTTTCGTCAATAACGACGGCATTTTGGTCGCACCAGCCTTTGATCCCCATAACTTCCGGATGTTCGGCTTTGCCTATTATTACGATCTGGCTGCCGCCCGAATATCGCTCGGAAACTATCTCGTGTATATGCTTAACATATGGACACGTTGCGTCGACGATCTTAAGACCTTTTTCCTCCGCCGCGCGGTATGTCTCGCGTCCCGTTCCGTGAGAGCGTATCACCAGCGTTGCGCCGACGGGAACGTCGTCTACCGAATCCACTACTTTAAGCCCTTTTGACTCGAGACGGTTTACTATAATCTCGTTGTGTATTATCTCGCCCAGCGAATAAGTGTCCGCCGCCGCGACTTTCTCCGCTTTTTCCACGGCGTTGGTAACGCCGAAACAAAATCCCGCTCCGGCGGCAAGCTCGATCTTCATGCCCTGCCCGCCTTGCGCTCGCGCTTAAGACGCTTTTTTTCGGCGCGGGCAGCGGCTTTTATCTCTTTCCAACGCTTGTTTATAACGTAATCGTCAAGATATTCTTTTGCCTGATGCATTCTCTCCGACAGCAGCGCCACGGCTTCGTCGAGCGTTTCCGCGTCGAGCTTCCGCCCCGAATAAGCCGACATATCGATTGCCGGCGCGACGTACAGCCAGTTCTTGTGAAACGCGCGCGTCTTACGGAAAATCATCATCGGCACTATCACGGTATTGCCTTTTATTGCAAACATTGCCGCGCCCGATTTGATCTCCTGCAGATCGGTGTTGTTGCGGTTGCGCGTACCCTCTGGAAATATACACACGTTTTCGCCGTTTTTCAGCGCGCGCAGAATTTTCTTAACCGCCGTAAGGTCGGCGGCTCCGCGGTCTATGAATATAACGCCCAGTTTAAGCGCAAGCCAGCGCACGAAACGGTTGTCGCCTATTTCCTTTTTGGCGACGAAATGCCTGACTCCTTTGATGTTTATGCCTATGTTCGGCGTGTCGGCCCAACTGAGGTGATTGCCTACCGAAATATAATTTCTGCCGACCGGAACGTTCTCTTTGCCTACGACTACCGTAGGAAAAACCAGCTTGTAAGGCAAATAAAGCATCGCTTTGCAGAATTTGTAAAAAGCAAACATTCGCCCGTATCTCCGAATTTAATTATTCCCGCGAATGACCGACAGCATTCCTGCGACCACTTCGTCTACAGTCATTTCGGTCGAATCGATTTCCAAGGCGTCGGGCGCCTTTTTCAGCGGCGCGAATTCGCGGTTCATATCCTGCAGGTCACGTCTGACGATATCGTCAAGTATGCGGTCGTACTCACATTCCTGTCCCCGCGCCTTAAGCTCGAGGCAGCGGCGCATAGCTCTGACCTCTGCGGAAGCGGTAAGATAAAACTTGAAATCGGCGTCGGGAAGTACGAAGGTGCCTATATCGCGCCCGTCTAAAATAGTGTCGTGCTTCCCGGCGAGCTTCCTTTGCATATCGACAAGAGTAAGCCTTACGCTTTTAAGCGCGGAAAAATCGCTCGCCAGCTTAGAAACGTAATGCTCCCTTATCTTTTCCGAAACGTCGGCGCCGTCGAGAAAAATGCGCATGGCTCCGTCGGCGTACTTTATCGATATTTCCGTATTGCGAAGCAGAACGTCAAGCTCCGGACTTTCCGCCGGCTTAAGTCCGGCTCCGTCGGCTTTAAGCGCTATCGCGCGGTACATGGCGCCCGTATCGAGATACACAAATCCCAGCTCGGCCGCTAGCCTCTTCGCAATGGTGCTCTTGCCGGCGCCGCTCGGTCCGTCAATGGCTATTTTGACTGTCTTTTTCATTTGCTTTTCTCCGTGAGATCCTTTCTTAAGGCCGCCGCTCCGTGAAGATAGACGTGTTCGGCCGGCGCGTCGCCGTCACCGTAATCGGCTATCTCTGCCAGTATGCGCACGCACATTCCCAAGGCGCCTTTAACCGACGGCTCCTTACAACTGAAAAGCGGAGCGTCTGTAAGTCCGGCAAGCCTGACCGCGGTAGCAGGATAAGCGGCGGTAATATCGTCGGTGGTACTGAAAATTATATGCACGAAACGTCTGTCGCCGCCTATACCGTTGCGGCGTATAATCTCGCTTAGCAGCTCCACCGAGCGCTCGCCTATCGCCCGCGCGCTGTCGGCTTCAACCGTGGTGGCGCCGCGCACTGAATAAATTCGCTTAATCATTCGCACCTCCGGCGCTTAAACCGGCAACGTATCCGGTCGAAAGCGCAATCTGTATATTGAATCCGCCGGTGAGCGCGTCCACGTCGATCACTTCGCCGGCGAAGTACAAGCCTCCGATAAGCTTGCTTTCCATAGTCTTCGGATCGATCTCTTTGACGTCTACGCCGCCCGACGTGACGACGGCGTGCGCGGGACCGTCGGCTGAACGTACTGTAAATTCCAGTCCTTTAAGCGCGCGCAGCAATCTTTCTCTCTCCGCCGCTGTTACCGAATGGACCGGTTTATCGGCCGGAAGCGACGCATAACCGATTATATACGGTATAAGAGAGGCGGGCAGCAGCTCGCCGAGCGAATTGCGCAGCAGACGGTTGGAAAATTTGCCGAAATCGGAAAGTATTCTCGCGTCGAGCGTTTCGCGGTCTAAAGCCGGCTTTAAGTCAATCGAAAGACGCGCTCCGGAGCAACCGTATCTGGCCGCCAGTGAAGATAACGTAAGAATAATCGGACCGGACGCTCCGTCCGCAGTAAAAAGCATTTCGCCGAACCGGTCAAAGTGCTTTCCGCCGACGCTGAGGCTCGCCCTGACGTTTTTCAAAGCGAGTCCTTCAAGCGCGGACACGTCTTCCTCGAGTATAAGAGGAACCAAAGCCGGACAAGGCGGTATTATATTATGCCCGAGGCTTTTCGCAAAAGCGTAGCCGTCTCCGTCTGAGCCGGTGGTCGGATACGTTATGCCTCCAGTAGCTATTACGACCTTATCCGCTTCGAAAACGCCGCCGTCGGTCTTAAGCAGGAATCCCTCTTTAGCCGCCGACAACTCTCTCACTCTCTCTCCAAGCCTGACGGCACAGCCGCGCCGCGCATAGGCGCTGAGCGCGCGGATAACGTCGGAAGCGTGATCGGATACAGGAAAGACGCGATTACCGCGTTCTACTTTTACCGGCGTACCGTATTTTTCGAGAAGCTCCGCCGTATCTGACGGCGAAAAGCGGTTGATCGCCCCGAAAAGAAACTTGGGATTGCCCACGACGTTTTTCAAAAATTCCGAAGGAGCGCAGTCATTGGTGACGTTGCACCGGCCTTTTCCCGTTATATAAAGCTTTTTCCCCGTTTTCTCGTTGCGCTCGAACAGCGTTATGTCCGCGGAGCCGCCCGAAGCGTCGTATGCCGCGCCGCAAGCCATGAGTCCGGCCGCGCCGCCGCCTATAACGGCAATTTTCGTCCGGCGAGTTTTTCCGCCGTCCGTCAGCATATGCCGCTGCGCCTCAGGACTTCGAGTGACGCATAATCGTTTCGGTCGGTCGATATGGGAGATACCGTCGCATAACCCTGCTTGATCAGCTCGACATCACAGTCTGGATCATTCATTTCATGCGGTATCGGATGCCCGATAATGCGCACATATTCGCCGCCGGCGTCTACATATACGTCGTCGTAAACGTTAAGACCGATTTTTGCCGAACGTATGCCGACAAATGGCGCCGAACACGGATAGTTGACGTTAAGCACGGTAGATACCGGCAGCTTAAGCGAAACGAATTCGTCGAGACGGTCTGCCACAAGCCGCGCAGCGCGTACATAATATTCCTCGGAACAGTCGCGCTCGGACAGCGATACCGAAATTCCGCGTATCCCCAGATAAGCCGCCTCGAGCGCAGCGGAAACGGTTCCGCTGTACATGACGTCGGAACCGAGGTTTGAACCGTTATTTATGCCCGAGACGACGAGCTGCGGAGGCGCGTCGCGGAAAAGATGCAAAACGCCCAGCTTTACACAGTCTGCAGGCGTACCCGAAATCGAGTACGCCTCAGAGTATTTGTCAGTCCGCCTGACGTGTATGTCGTTGTGTATGGATATGGAGTGACTGAACGCCGAACGCTCGGATTCGGGCGCGACCGTAACCACGTCATGCTTTTCGGCAAGCGTTTCGGTAAGAATCCTTAATCCGACGGCATCTATACCGTCGTCGTTCACTGTCAGAATCCTCATATCGGATGTACCTGCGACTCCTTATCGAAAATCGTGGTATCTATTCCCTTCTCCGCAGCAAGACGGCGCTTGAAGAAAGGAATTGCAAGCTGAGGGAAGAGCGCGTAAGTAAGCACGTCCTCTTCCTTCTCGTAATATTCCTTTATGTCCTCGCGGTATTTGTCCAGTTCGGGCGGAATCTTATCGGCCGGACGGTAAGTGATACGGGGAGTATCGCCTATTATCTTCTTGATGATCTCGGACTTGGGTTCGACCGGCAGTTTGCCGTATTCGCCGATAAGCATACCTTTGGTCTCTTTCGTGACCATTTTGTAACGCTCGCCCGTAATAACGTTGAGCACAGCCTGCGTGCCGACGATCTGGCTGGAAGGCGTAACGAGCGGAGGATATCCGAGATCGGCGCGGACGCGCGGAACTTCCTGAAGAACGTCGAGCAGTTTGTCCGACGCGCCCTGCTGCTTAAGCTGCGAAATAAGATTGCTGAGCATTCCGCCCGGAACCTGATATATAAGAGCGTTAACGTCGACTTTAAGCACTTTGGGGCTGAGGAACCCGTCTTTTGTGAGGCGCTCGGCCACCTTGGCGAAGTGCACGGTAAGCTCGTTAAGCGCGTGAAGATCGATACCCGTGTCGTACTCCGTACCGGCGAGCGTAGCTACGAGCGACTCGGTGCAAGGCTGGCTGGTGCCGTTGCCCAACGGCGAAAGCGCCGTATCCACGATATCGCAACCGGCTTCGATAGCCTTGAGGTTGGTCATATCGCCTGTGCCGGCGGTATTATGCGTGTGCAGATGAACGGGCGTATCGCCCAGCTTGCTCTTAAGCTCGGATACGAGCTCGTAAGCCTTATACGGCAGCAGCAGGTTAGCCATATCCTTGATGCAGATGATGTCCGCGCCCATCTTTTTGAGCTCGACCGCAAGATCGACGAAATATTTAACCGTATGAACGTGGCTTGTAGTGTACGAGATTGCGGCCTCCACCGTTCCGCCGTACTTCTTGGTGCTCTCCATCGCCTGACGCATATTGCGCGGATCGTTAAGCGCGTCGAATATACGGATAATGTCGATTCCGTTCTTGATGGACAGCTCGCAGAATTTATCCACGACGTCATCGGCATAATGCTTGTAGCCGAGAATGTTCTGTCCGCGCAGAAGCATCTGCAGTTTCGTATTGGGAATAGCCTTACGCAACGCGCGCAGCCTCTCCCACGGATCTTCGTTCAAATATCTGAGGCACGAATCGAAAGTCGCTCCGCCCCACGCTTCGAGAGCGTAAAATCCCGCTTTATCGAGTTTATCGGCTACCGGAAGCATTTCGTCGAGCCGCATACGCGTCGCCGCCTGTGACTGGTGAGCGTCGCGCAGAATAGTTTCCATTATTTTGACTTTAGCCATAAAAGTGTAAACTCCTTAATATATCAACCGAAAAACGCGAACAGTATGCCCGCGGCGACTGCCGACCCTATAACGCCGGCAACGTTAGGCCCCATAGCGTGCATCAGCAGGTAGTTATCGGGAACTTCGTCCTGTCCCACTTTCTGCGATACGCGGGCGGCCATCGGTACTGCCGAAACGCCTGCACTGCCGATAAGCGGATTTATCTTGCCGCCGGACAGTTTGCACATGAGCTTGCCGATAAGCAAGCCGCCGATAGTGCCGAAGCAGAAAGCGACGAGGCCGAGCGCGATAACAAGCAGCGTTACTCCCGAAAGAAACGTGGTACCCACCGCCTTACTGCCGACCACTACGCCCAGCAATATAGTAACTATGTTTATCAGCTCGTTTGAAGCGGTCTTTGCCAGACGCTCGGTAACGGTGCTTTCCTTAAGCAGGTTGCCGAGCATGAGCATACCTATAAGAGGCAGAGCCGACGGCAGAAACAGACCGCAGATAGCCGTAACGGCGATCGGGAAAACGATCTTCTGCGTTTTCGTTACCGGTCTGAGCTGCCCCATTCTTATCGAACGCTCCTTCTTGGTCGTGAGCAGTTTCATAAGAGGCGGCTGTATGATAGGGATAAGAGCCATGTACGAGTAAGCGGCGATGGCTATTGTGGGCAGAAGCTCCGTCTGCTTGAGCATCTGCGTAAGCCATATCGCGGTGGGGCCGTCTGCTCCGCCTATTATTGCGATAGCAGCGGCGGCGGCACCTTTAAAGCCCAGCAATATCGCGCCTATAAACGTAATGAATATGCCAAGCTGAGCGCCCGCGCCCATAAGTAGGCTCTTGGGGTTTGCGATAAGCGGTCCGAAATCGGTCATCGCGCCAATCCCGAGGAAAATAAGCGGCGGAAATATGACCTTGTCGACGCCCATGTACAGATAATACAGCAAGCCGCCGGCCTGCCCTTCTCCGCCCTCGGCGTACAGCGTAGCATAACCGCCAGGAATATTGACGAGCATCATGCCGAAAGCGATCGGCAGCAGCAGAAGCGGCTCGAATTTCTTAGCAATGGCAAGATAGAAAAGCACAAACGAAACGAGCAGCATCACATAATTTTCCCAGTTTCCCTGAACGAAACCGGTGCTGTCGATCAGCCTTGAAAGCGAATCTCTCAGAACTTCGATAAAATTCATCAGCTGACTCCCTGAAGATTACGCGATAACCGCCAAACGCGTGCCGCTCTCCACGTTGTCTCCCTGTTTAACGGTAAACGTTATCACTCCGTCGGCGCTTGCAACGATGTCGTTTTCCATTTTCATAGCCTCGAGAACGAGTATTTTATCGCCTTTCTTTACCGATGTACCGTCCGAAACGACCAGCTTAAGGACAAGTCCGGGCATAGGCGAATTTACCGGAGTCCCTCCTGCAGGGGCGGCTGCGGCAGGCGCAGGCTTTGCAGGCGCGGCAGCGGGTGCAGGCGCGGGCTTTGCGGGTGCGGCGGGCGCGGCTGCTGGCGCAGCGACGGGAGCTGCCGGCGCGCCGGTCTCTTCGATTTCCACGGCATAACTTTTGCCATTTACGGTAACGGTGAATTTACGCATAACTAATATCTCCTTAGAAGTCAGAATTTTATTTTAGAAATCACAATTTACTGCCGTTTCTGCGCCGATCATAGATGGCGTATCTTTCTTATGACAAACGGCAAAGGCTTACCCGTAGCCGAATCGGTAACAACGAGCGACAGTGCGGCCGCTATAGCCGCAACCGTCTCGCCGTCCACGTCGGACGGGGCGTCCGCAGCCGGCTCTGACGGAGAAACGGACGCAGCCGGCTCTGACGCCGGCGCAGATTCGCGTTTTTTACGTCTGAAACCGCCGTGCAGAAATTTACCGATCTTTTCGGGGCAGTTGTATTTGAAAAAAAGGTCGAGCAGCGCCAGCAGCCCTATAATTATCGCCAGACACAGGAAAACCACGCAAATGCCGATAATCAGATATATAAACGCGGTGCCGATATCCAGATCGGAATTGAAAAGTTCAAATATATGCGCTCCCATAACTTACCTCTTCGCAAAAGCCGAAACGGCGTTTATAAGGTACTGTCTGGTGAATTCGGGCTCTATAACGTTGTCGATAAATCCTGCCGCCGCGCTTACCGCCGCCGAAAGATTTTCTTCCGAATACTTGGCGGCGCACTCCTCTTCCGCTTTTTTGCGGTTTTTGGACGCGGCTATATCCGACGAATAAAGCAGATTGGCCGCAGCTACGCTCTCGACTGCGCCGATTTCGGCGTCCGGCCATGCCGCCGCGTAATCGCACATCGATTTATCTGCGAAAGCGGCATATCCGAGACCAATGGCTTTGCCGGTAACGACCGCGACTTTTGCCACGTCGACAGCCGCGCAGGTATACAGCATATTGCCTATTTCGCGTATCGTCGCGCCCTCGTGCGCCGCGTCCACGGCAGATCCGGCGCAATCGACGATGTAAACGACCGGAAGCCCGGCGTTTTCGCAGACGTTAAGCAACTCGGTAATCTTTATCGCGCCGTCGGCTGTCAGTCTGCCGCCGTCGTACGCACGGTCGAAAGCCGCGACGCCCACTGCGTTGCCGTCAAGTCTGGCAAGACCTGTAACGGCCTCTTTGCCGAATAGGGCGCGCATTTCGGTAAAGCTCCCTGCGTCGAAAACCTCGCTTATAAGGCCGCGCACGTCAGCAGCCTTTTTAATCGTGCGGTTGGGATCGTCCTCCGACTCACGGACCGAATCGGTAAGATAAGACAGAACGGCCGAAACGCCGCGTTTGAGCTCGCCGTCGTTCTTTACCGTAAAAGAATAAATTCCCGAGCGCGAATTGGCCTCGGCAGTACCTACCTGCTCAGCGGCCACGCCGGCTTTAGCCGCGATGACCAGAGGCGATGCGGTCGCCGTCACGGACTTATCATAGCCGATGCAGCAATCGCTGTAAGCGGCAAGATAACTGAGAAGTCCCAGGTTGTCGCCTTTATTGACAGTTATTACGGGAACCTGTCCGTATGCGTCCGCGAATGCGCGCAGTATCGACGCATAACCGGAAACGGCTTCAGTCCCCTCGGCGAAACGCGCTCCGCTGCTGTCTATTACGGCAACTACGGGAGCGCCGCATTTTACGGCATTGTTAACGAGCCTGACGATCTTTTCCGCCGCCTTTTTACCCACGCTGCCCTTAAGCACTTTGGGATTGGTGGCAAAAATCGCCGTTCTGAGTCCGTCGACCGAGGCAAAGCCTCCAACGACACCCTCGCCTACAGCCGCTCCCAAAGGCGTTTCTGTGCGCAGGAAAACGTCAGTTTCCACAAACGATTGTTCGTCTGTCACGGCATTAATCAGCTTCTTCACGTCAGCCGACGCAGCCGCCGTTTCATCGAACAATTTCTTTAAATCCATATACCAGCCTCCGCACTGTTTGTTGAAAATCCGAAAACTTCCACGATAAACATTATATCGTATAAAATGAAAAAATACAAGCAAATTCGCCCGTATTTTCCCAAAAAAACTTACACATTCCGTATATACTCTATTTCCCTGTCGTTAAGCTCGCGGAATTCGCCGCGATACAGTCCGCCCAGTCTGAGATCGCCTACCGCAACGCGTTTGAGAAAGACTACTTCGCGGTTTATCTGCTCGAACATACGCCTTACCTGACGGTTGCGGCCTTCGGTGATAACCACCTCTATGCGCGACTCGTTGTTCTCGAACGCTATCAGCTTGGCGCGGCACTTTTTTGTCTTTACGCCGTCCAGCACAACGCCGCCGCGTATACGGTTAAGCTCCGCTTCGGTAACTTCGCCCTCTATGCGCGCGATATAAGTCTTTGGAACTTCGTTGCGCGGATGCGTTATGCGGTCAGCCGTCGCGCCGTCGGTAGTAAGCAGCAGCAGTCCTTCGGTATCGTAGTCCAGCCGTCCTATGGGAAAAAGCCGCGCGTCGGGGTATTTCGGCCGCACTATGTCGATAACCGTTTTGCGTCCGTGCTCGTCGGACACGGTGCAGACGCAGCCTTTGGGCTTATTAAGCATGATGTATAGCTGCTTTTCGCGCCGCTCGACTTTTTTACCGTCAACCGTAACGATGTCCTTATCCCCGACTTCGCTGGCAAGTTTTACTACGGGACGGCCGTTTATCCTGACGCGTCCGCCGGTAACCAGTTCCTCGCATTTGCGTCTGCTGCCCAGACCGCATTCGGCCAAAAATCTGTTTATACGCATTTGTTCCTCCGCCGGCGGAGCAATGTCTTGAACTACCAGCTCCCGATCAGTTTTCGGGAATAATCCCATACGTCAAGTCCGCCGACGCTATTAATAGTATATAATTTTCCGGTAAAAAGCAACTGATTATCGAGCGTAACGGAAAATTTTCCGGCTTCCGTTCCCTTTTCAACCGGCGCGCACAGCCCGCTTAACGGGAAAAGCCGCGCTTGCACTCTCTGCGCCTCGCCGTCCGTCATGGGATAAAAAAACGTTTCGCCGGCGGCGCCCACCTCTGAAGATTTTCCTCCGGTAACGGGAATACGCGCGCATACGCCTTCACCCGGTCCTACGCCGACAAGCCTGTACTCGGAAAACGCTTTCTCCATCAGCGCGGCGCAGTCCTCGAACATCGGACCGTCGTTGAGAACTACCGCGATCACTCTCATACCGTCGCGCTCCGCCGAGGACACCAGACATCTGCCGGCTTTTTTCGTATAACCGGTTTTCACGCCGTCGCAGCCGTCGAAGGTGTGCAGAAGCTTATTCTTGTTAAGCAGCACTCTGTCGTAATCGCGCCCCTGCCACGGCATAGTATAGCGTTTTGTCGATACTATACGTCTGAACACCGGATTTTTCATCGCGTATGAAGTTATGAGCGCGAGATCGCGCGCCGTCGTGTAATGATTGTCGTCGTGCAGCCCGTGCGGCGTTACGAAATTGGAGTTTACCGCGCCGGCTTCCGCCGCTTTAGCGTTCATCATACGGGCAAACTTTTCCAGACTGCCGGCCGTAACTATCGCAAGCGCCGCCGCGCAGTCGTTGCCCGACTGCAGCATCAGCCCGTGAAGAAGATCTATAATCTTCACCTTTTCGCCCCGTTCGAGGTAAACCGACGAGCCTTCCACTCCGACTGCGGCGTCGGGTACCTCGACAATCTTTTCCAGATCGTCGCACGCGTCTATCACGGTAATTGCCGTCACTATTTTAGTCGTGCTCGCCATCGGCAGCTTTTTGTCGGCGTTATGCTCGTAAAGCACTCGGTTGGTGGAGTTTTCAAGCGTGATCATGCTCTGCGCCGAACAAGCGGCTCCCGTCGAAGCCTTTGCCTCCGTAAAAAAGGGAACCGACGACAAAACGGCAAGCAATACTAGCAGACTGAGTGCGGCCGCAAGCGTGGATTTTCTTCTCATTCTTCCGCTTTCCCCATTATCGCGCTTGCAAGATCGGGTATGAGTGAAAGTATCTTGTCAAGAGGGCTCTTGTCGCCTACCGGAACAAGCTTTACGGTTTTCCCGTCGCTTACAAGAAACCCTATCGGCGACACAGATACTCCGGCTCCGCTGCCGCCGGCAAAAGGATATTCGGAATACTCCTCGCGCGACATATCGCTGTACTCTCCTCCGCCCGTGACAAAACCCATCGTCACTTTGCTTATGGGAACAATGCTTACTCCGTCGGCGGTAGTTACCGGCCGCCCTATCACCGTATCGGTGTCGGCAAGCGTCTTGATCTTCGTAAACGCCGTCTCCATTATCCGTTCAATCGGATGTTCATTTTCCCTCAATATCATATTAAATCATCTCCTATACAGTAGTGACGTCACAAAACTATATATAATATTTGCAATAGAAATACTGATTATACCGAACGCGTCCGCCTGCAGAACGTCGGCATTATATTCGGGGATAAAACGGCCGTACACCGAAATATCCTCTCTCGAGCGGAAAAAACCGGCGGCCGCGCCGAACGCCGCCCTTATTCCGGCAAGCGCGAACGTAGTGGCGGCCGCGTTGTCTTTTATTCCCAGACGCACGTCAAGCGTAAGATTGCGCACCCTTACCGCGGACAGGAGCGGCGTCTTACGGAAAAATTGCATAATCGATTTTTCATCGTTCTTATCGGCGTTAAGATGTATTTCGTCGGTTTTTTTACGACGCTCTATCATTAAGTTTTTATGAAAAGCTTCGCCGTCCGGTCTTAAGACTGCGCGGTAAACGGGAATAAAAAACAGGCACAGTTTAATGTAGCCCCGTTTACCGCCTGCGTCCACCCCTGCGTTTACGGTAAGCGAAAACGGTAATGCCAAAAAGGTCAGAACGAGAATCGAAACTGAAAAAAATACCAACATTATATATAATAATGTCGGCATTCCAAACGATAATTATGCGGTCTTTGATTATTTGTCCGCGCCGTCCGGCTTAACGTCTTCGGACGCTTCGACGTGCTGAAGACCCTCTTCTCCCTTAAGAAATTCGGGAGTCTCTTCGGGCGGCAATTCGAATTCGTTATACAGGCTTTCTGCTTCCGGTCTCTCTTCGCTCTCGATTACGCGTATGCTTTCGAGCAGCTCGGCATAATCGGGCAGTTCCGATATATTCTCTATGCGGAACCGCTTAAGAAAGTTATCGGTAGTCCCGAAGAGCAGAGGTTTACCTACACTATCCTTGCGGCCGACAACCTCGATAAGATTATTCTTTAAAAGAACCTGCACCGCATAGTCGCAGTTAACGCCCCTTATCTGCTCTATATCCAGTCTGGTTACCGGCTGCTTGTAGGCGATTATCGCAATCGTTTCGAGCGCGGCGTTGCTCAGCTCCTTTTCCTTTATGGGGTTAAGCACGCTGGAGATCACGTCGCCGTATTCGGGATTGGAGCCGAGCTGCATTTTTCCGTTATATGTAAGGAGATGTATACCGCACTGACCGCCGTACTTCTCTTTCAGTCGTTTGATCGCGCCGTTCATTTCGCTCTTCTGCAGCTCGAGCTGTTCGGTGACTTCAGCTATATTAAGGGCGTTGCCCGATACGAGCAAAAGTCCCTCCAGTATATTGTCAAGTAATTCAATCTCCATCGTCAGACTCCACTCTGTGTATTATTATATCTCCGAAAATCTCGTTCTGCGTTACCCCGACGTATTGCAGTTTTAATAGCTCCAGCAACGCCTGAAACGTCGTTATAATCTCCGTTTTGCTGTAGTCGGGCTCGAACAGATCAAAAAAGCTTACCTGCTTCTTTATAAGCATTGTGTCCTTTATGTAGCTTATGCGATCCTCAACGGTATATCTGTCGAGCTGTATCTGCCGCTCTTTGGGCTTAAGCGCATTCTGCTCCATTTTAAGAAACAGCTTCTGCAGCGCCTTTACCAGGCCGTCCATATTCATGTCCTTAAGTACGAACTTGACCTGCCCGACGGAAGGATCGGGCTCGCGGTACAGTATGTCGACAGTTTCGAGCTCCTTCATCTTCTTACAGGCGTCTTTATAAAGCTTGTATTCCTTTATACGCTGAATCAGTTCGCGTTTAGCGTCCTCGGGATCTTCTTCCTCTACAGGAGGTTTGGGCAAAAGCGACTTCGATTTTATCTCGAGCAGCAGAGCCGCCATCTCGATAAATTCCGACGCGCGATCGAGATCAACCTCTTTGAGCTGCTCCATATACCCTATATACTGCTCGGTTATCTTCGATATAAATATTTCCTCAATGGGAATTTTGGCTTTGCGGATAAGGTGCAGCAGCAGATCCAGCGGCCCTTCAAAATTGGAAAGCTTTACTTCGTAGCCGCCGCTTTCGCCGCCGTTCTCCAGTTCGGCTTCAATAATATCTTCTTCGGTTACTTTATATTCGGCCATATGTTATCCGACTCCCCATATCATCAGAAAAAGTTTTATAACGCCGTTGCGGGCATAAATTATATAAGTGCCCAATATATCGAAATAATACGGCATATTGAATATGTCCACAACGATACCGAGTCCCACAAGCGCGATGAGAATATACGCGCCGTAATCCCTGAGAAAACGGGTAACCGGATTTGCATATCTGGTGAAAGACTCGAGCACCCTGAACCCGTCCAACGGATAAACAGGCAAAAGATTAAAGAAAAACAGCGAAAGATTTATCCGCATGAGCAACGAGAAAAACAGCCGAAACCCGGCGAACGCCGCCGCGCCGCGCTGATATTTGGCCTGAAGCACCGCCATAAGCACGAAAAGTCCGCTCGATATGAACGCAAGCAGTAAATTGACGGTGACTCCCGCTATCGCCACGGTAAATATGCCGCGCTTTTTATGACGGAAATTATACGGATTTACAGGTACCGGTTTTGCGTAACCGAAGCCGCAGACGAGCAGCATCAGAAATCCCACCAGATCGAAATGCTTTATCGGGTTAATCGTAAGCCGTCCGCTTATTTTCGCCGTCGGATCGCCGTTCCATAGCGCGGCATATCCGTGCGCTATTTCATGCAGAACTATCGAAATGATGACGGCGCACGCCAAAAAGGCAAATTCCGTCACTCCGTTAGCCATAATAAATCCTGCCGCTATTTTATCGATCACTTCTTTCCTCTTTACTCGGTATTTTACGCCCGGCGCAACCACGGCGGACAATCATCCAGCTCGCAGATTTTTTCATAGCTTTCGGGCCGCACCATATATGCCGATCTGCCTCCGTTTACGAGAACGACCGGCGGAACGGCGTTACGGTTGTAGTGGCTTGCCATCGAATAGTTGTACGCGCCGGTGGTAAGTACCGCGAGAATGTCGCCGCTGTTCATTTCCGGAAGCTTTGCGTCCACAACGAGCATATCGCCGCTTTCGCAGCATTTGCCGGCTACCGTAACCGTGCAGACAGGCTTATCGTTCATTCTTGACGCCGCAACGGCTTCGTACTTAGCCTGATAAAGCGCGTAACGCGGATTATCGAACATCCCGCCGTCCACGCTGATATATTTCTTGACGTTCTTGATATCCTTTACCGCACCGACGGTATACAGCGTGACGCCGGCCTCGCCGACTATGGAACGCCCCGGCTCGAGTACAAGCGTGGGCGCGGCTATACTCTTTCCGCGCACACATTCCTTAAGCCGCGCGACTATCGCCTCGACATAACGCTGAGGCTCGAGCGGCTTGTCCTCATCGGTATAAGTAACGCCGTATCCGCCGCCCAGATTAAGCTCCCTTACGGTTATTCCTTCAGCCGCCAGACGCGCGATAAAATCGGTCATTTTTTCCACAGCCAGCTCGAATGGCTTAAGCTCGAAAATCTGCGAGCCTATATGACAGTGCAGCCCTGCAAAGTCCAGTCCGGATAAACCGCTGACGGTGCGAATGACTTCGGCGGCGGTTCCGTCGGCCACTGAAAAACCGAATTTGGAATCGACGCGCGTCGTCTGAATAAAATGATGAGTATGCGCGTCGATACCGGGATTTACCCTCACGAGCACGCGCTGCTTTTTTCCGGCAGCCGCTGCGATCTCGTTAAGCAGCCCTATTTCGTAAAAGCTGTCAAGCACTACTGCGTGTACGCCGGCGGCAACGGCTTCTTCCAGCTCGCGCCGCGATTTGTTGTTACCGTGAAAATATATCCGGTCGGCGGACATTCCGCCCTCCAGCGCGGTATAGAGCTCGCATCCGGAAACAACGTCCGCGCCCAGGCCTTCCTCTTCCACAATGCGGTAGATTGCTTTACAGGAAAATGCTTTCGACGCAAAGCAAATCCTTGCATCGGGATAACCGGCTATAACGGTGCGGAACGCGCGGCAAACTTTTCTTATGTACGCCTCGTCCATAACGTACAGCGGAGTGCCGTACTCCCTTGCCAGCTCGACGGCGTCGCAGCCGCCTATTTCAAGATGTCCTTTGTCGTTGATCTTCAATGTGTCTCTGCTTTTCATATGAATACCTCTGGCGCCGGGATAGTTACCGCGCATATACGGGTAATTATATCACTTTTCATGTTGCCAAGTCAATCGTTTTGACTTTCCCTTTCTTCGCTTTTAACGTCTAAGCCGACCGTATTCGACACTAACCGCTTATAAAAAATAAAAGCGGACGATATGTCGTCCGCTTTTACACCGGCAAAGCCGTCTTTTGACACGTTTTCAAGCGATATTACCATTCCGATATAAAATCGTTTACTATATCTCCGTAATTCATCGCGCCTACGTTCTCGGTCGCTACTATTTCCACTTCTCCTGCAACGCTGCCGTCTGGCGCGGTCAGTATCGCGCGTCCCACAGTGTCTCCGGCGCGAACGGGCGCCTTTACGTCAAAGATCTCTATATTGCGCGTAATCTCCTGACGCGCGCTTTTTTCGGTAAACAGACAAAAGTCGTTTTTAAACGCTACGCGAACGCTATCCGACTTTCCGCCGTTTACAGGCACGGGATCTAGCGGTTCGGCGGAGTCTATCACCTTCTCGGTCGAATATTTACCGAAGCCTTCGTTGAACAGCCGCGAAACCTCGGCGTTGCGCGTCTTGGAATCGGGCGCGCCGACAACTGCCGCAATAAATCTCGTCTGACCACGCTTTGCGGTAGCGGTAAGACACGACAGAGCCTCGTTGGTAAATCCCGTCTTGCCGCCGTCGCAGCCTTCGTAAAAGCGAACGAGCTTGTTCGTATTGGTAAGCGTCGTTATTCTGCCGCTAGGATGCACAAAATCGAACATCCATACTCCGGCATACTCGAAGAAACGTTCGTGCTTGATGAGCTCGCGCATCATAATAACGGCGTCGCGCGCCGAGCAGTACTGGTTAGGCGCCGGAAGACCGGTGCAGTTAACGAAGTAGGTATTGCTCATTCCCAACTCTCCGGCCCGCTTATTCATTCGTTCGGTAAAGCTTTCCACCGAGCCGCAAATGTGTTCGGCCATAGCAACGCACGAATCGTTTGCCGATGCCACGACTATGCTTTTTATAAGCTCTCCGGCTTTATACGAACAGTTTGCGTCCAGAAAAGCCTGCGATCCGCCCATCGAAGCCGCGTTAGCGCTTACCGTTATGTCGGAATCGGGATTTATTCCGCCACGATCCGCCTCCTCGAAACACAGTAGAAGCGTCATTATTTTTACCATGCTGGCAATCGGAAGTCTTTCGTCCGCATTGTACTCGTATACAGGCGTACCGGTCGCCGCGTCGATCATAAACGCGGCTTTATAGAGCGGAGTTTCGGCCGAAGCGACCGTCACCGCGCACAAAGAAGCCGCGCCCGTAAACGCGCACAGCACCGCAGCTAAAATTATATGCAGTTTTTTCATAATTTGTCCCCCATAATAACTGTATTGTTAATATGGGTAAAAATCTATATAACTATACCGAAAGTGAGTATGAACGTCAGAATTCCTTCGACGACGGCAAAAGCGGCGACAGCCAACGGAATAAATACGGCGTTCTGTCCGTTAAAAAGCGCGGCGCGCGCATTATAGCCGCGGCAGTAAAGCACGGAAGGCGTCGGAGCGCACATAAGCCATGCGGTAAGATACATGAAAAGAACCAGCGTTTTCAACGGCACAAAGCACACGATAACGAAAGGAAGCGCGGCAAGCCTGAATACCGATATAAGCATTACCGTACAATGAGCCGTTCTGAACACAACGTAAAACAGCGGTATTAACGCGAGCCAGTACGTCCACTTGTTTCCCGAGCACGCGCAAATCGCCGCATACGCCAGCAAACCGCATATTACGGTCAGAAACGCGTACGAAAATACGCTCAGTCTGCCGCTTATATACATAAGTATCAGAAAATTGCCGTCGGCAATGTCCGCAGTGCCGGCGGCGCGCATACCGCCGCGTATTCCCAGAATTGCGCCGAGAAGAAAAACCGCTCCGAAAACGGCAAGCTTGAACAAATTTTCCTTGAAAAGATCTTTCAGCGAACAGCAGATCTCGTGCCAGCCCGGCGTGCGAATTTTCATACTACAATTTTATGCCGCCGCACGTCGTTTCAGTACATCCAGTCGAGATATATTCCGTATCCTTTTGTCGGGTCGTTAACGAAAACGTGAGTGACCGCGCCAACTATACGCCCGTTCTGTATGATAGGACTGCCGCTCATTCCCTGAATTATTCCTCCGGTCGTGTCCAGAAGGCGTCTGTCGGTTACGCGCAGCACCATACTCTTGTCCGAACGTTTGTTCTGCGGCATAGCTCTTATTATTTCTATATCGTAAAAATCGGTCGTATCTCCTATAGTGGTGTATATTTCGGCCTTGCCCGAAGTGACGTCAAGCCGGCTCCCGACAGGATACGATTTCCCAAAATAAGGCACAGTCATGCTGCCGAATACGCCGTATACGTTATTGGCATCGACCGTACCTATCTTTTCACCTCGGATAAGTCCTTTTATTTCTCCGGGCGCGCCGCGTTTTCCGCGGGTGTACCCGATAAGCTTACAGTTTTTGGCCTCGCCGCCGCGCACCGGCACCACGGTTTCTCCCGAAGTTATCGCATGACCGAGCGAACCGAAGCGGTAGTCCTTTCTGACAAAGCTGAGCGTTCCGATACCGTTCACCCTGTCCTTGAGCCAGAGCCCCAGTCTCAGCCGCCCCGACAGCGCCTCGTGAACGGGCGTCGCCTGCGCTTGAGTCTCTTTCCCCGAACGAAGCACGTTCATCGTTATATCTTCGGCTCCGTCAAGCGCGTCGACAACAGCGGCAAGATCGTCCACGCATTTCACCTCAGCGCCGCCTGCCGAGGTTATTATATCGCCCTTTTTAAGCGTGGTCCTCGCCGCCACCTCCCCGGCGCCGGTGGATACGGTGCCTATATCCTCTACTATTACCCCCATAACTTCCATGCTCAGCCCGATAGGCGTTCCTCCGATATAAACTTCTTCTCCGCTCTCCCGTATTTCTATGGTTTTAACGGGAAAAATGCCGAACAGCTTAAATATCAGCTTTCCGTTTCTCAGATATCCTTTAGCCGCGCCTATATCGACGGCACGGAATGAAGTTGCGGTAAGCTCGGCAGGCAGCTTTCTGACGCGCGCCACGTCCCCCGCAGCGTAACCGCAAACGGTCAGAATACAAATAATAAGCGCGCAGACTGCTACAGCCGCGCCCTTCAAGCGTTTTTTCATACTAATAGTAAGAGATTATTGTAAGTAAATTATTCCGCCGCAAAAAGCGTAACAGTATTATATTGCCTTAAACCGGCCTGTACTTTCGCGCACTATATATCCTGACAAAACGCTTATGAACAAAGGAAGCGTCACGTCTTTTGAGGAAACTTCTGACTCGAAACACGCATATTTTTTAAGATTTGACAGTTTACCCGACTTTTCAGCGCATTCGAGAGCATACACGCTTTGCTTAATTATATAAGACAAACTCCTGACGTCGCCCGACTGCGACTCAATCCGCCGCCATTCTCCGCACATCAGAGCACATTCGTCCATCAGAAGCTCGAGCAGAATTGCGTAACCCGGCAGACTCCTCCTTATGCCGAGATCGCTCATTATCCGAGTCATTCTTTCCGAATTTATATATTTCTGTATGATCTCAAATAAACTACCGCGCGATTCCATATCATTAATGACAAATTATCGATAAAGATAAACGCTCAGCCGCCGTTGCGGCCGTTTCATCGGCAATAAGCGCCACTATTTCCATTTCGTTCATATAGCCGAACGCCTTTTCCGAAACATTTTTCATTCCTCTGAACTTTTCCTTGCACCTACCGTAGTCGAAGGTCGCATAATCCATGCATTTCTTTGCCGCCGCGTATTTTTTGCCGAACAGCTTTTCCAAAATCCCGTAAAGCTCCGCAACCGACATTCTTCTCTCGCTCATAAGCACGGCTTCGGCCGCCGCGGCATATAAATAGTATCCGCAAAGCTTAGGCCTCACCGCGGTTGCCGACACCAGTCCTGCAACGTAATCGCTCTCTATCAAACGATAAATTTCCGCGTCCAAAGCCTTGTCCTCATACGCCTTATACGGAACTCCTTCATCATATATCACAAATCCCGGCACACGCACTTTTCTCCGCTGAAATTATTTTGCGTTTTGTTTTATTATATCAGACAATATTTGGAAACGCAAGCGTATTCAATCAGTTTTTTTAGATTTATAAATAAATTAAAAAAATTCGACAAAATCCGTCGAATTTTTTACTAATAGCGAAACGCTACGGTAAATATATGTATTTACCGATAAGTTCAAGCCGCTTATTTTACGCTTGGCCGATATTAACCGACATTTGACCGTAACTTAATCGATATAAACCGCGGCTCTGTCGCTTAAATCGATATTTTGTCAAGGGTTAAGTCTCCTTTTTAACGAACAGGCGCAGAAACCCCCTCAAAAACCTCGGCGCTTTTATGCAGATTATTTTCATTTTATCCTCCTATCGCTCGACGAACAACAGCGTCAAGCCGTTTACGGAGACCGAAAATTCTCCGCCGACCGCCCCGTTGGACACGCTTATTATATGTATCTTATCGACGGTAAGCGCTTTGGCGGCGTATTTCAGTCCCTTTGTATACAGTATATGTATCCGGCTGTCAAAGGGTACCAACGACACCGTCGCGTCTTTTCTCGCAGTGCCGGTAAACTCTCCGTCTATCAGCAACACGTCGAAACTGTCGCCTTTTATAACGGCTTTCATTCCGAGTTCGCGCGCATAGGCAAGAAGACTGTAATTGCACAGTTCGTGATCGGGACGGCCGCCGAAAGCGCCGTATATCTCTATAGAGGAGCAGCGCGCTTTACTCATGTATTCGACCGCAAGATGCCCGTCGGTATAATCTTTATGCGACGGAAAACGAACGGTTTTTATTCCGGCCGGCACCTCGGACAGATTCAACGAATCGAAATCGCCCAGAACCGCGTCGGGTCGGATATGCCGCGACACATATTCGTAAGCTCCGTCCGCGCACACCGTGATTCCGTCGTCAGTCGCCGGCATTTTTGCAGGAGGATCTCCGTTCAGAAACAGGTATCCTTTCATGCGCGCAATCTCTCTATGGCCGCGCGGTAATCCTTTTCACCGAAAACAGCGCTGCCGGCTACGAGCACCTGCGCGCCCGCCTCGCGCACCGCGGCGCAGTTGCCGGCATGAATTCCTCCGTCTATTTCGATAAGCGCTTTACTGCCGCTTTCATCGCGCAGCCGTCTGAGCTCGCGTAAACGGTCGACAGACTTTTCGATGAAATGCTGGCCGCCGAAGCCGGGATAAACGCTCATAAGCAGCACCATGTCGCACAGAGCTATACAATTTTTCAAAACCGAAACGGAAGTGTCGGGACTTATCACGGCGCCGCATTTCGCTCCCGAAGCTTTTATTTCGTTGAGTACGCTCACAGCGTCGCCGCACGCCTCCATATGAAACGTCACATAGTCGGCTCCTGCCTCGACAAATCTGCGGACGTATTTTTCAGGCTCCACGATCATTAGATGAACGTCAAGCGGCAGCGAAGTATGCTTTCTGATGTCGCTTACCATCTTCATACCGAAGGTGATGTTAGGCACGAATACTCCGTCCATAACGTCGCAGTGAATCATATCGGCTCCGGCGTCGGTTATTTTTTTAACCTCGTCGCCCATGACGGAAAAATCCGCGCTCAGTATGGACGGCGCAATAAGACATTTTTCGAGATTGTTTCCGGTATTCATATTTCTTCTCCTTAATAAATATTCCGACAGCCGCCCTGCCGGTCATACGGCCGCTTATTCAACAAATTTAAGACAGATTGTTAAGCAACCCGACGGCTTGTCCGTCCTTTTATCGGCATAACGCGCCGCACCCGCAGAGTAAAAAGCCTTTTGTTTCCCGGAGTAATATAACGCCTTATCCTCGCGTTATTTACAACAGCCGCGATTATCTGCCGTATTTTTTCAGACTGGAAAGCTCCCTGTAAAGTCTGACATAGCGCACATATCTCGCTTCGCTTGTCTCTCCTCGCGACGCTGCCGCTCTGACTGCGCAATCCGGTTCCGCCGTATGGGTGCAGCCGCCTCCGAAGCGGCATCCGTCGGAAAAACGCGAGTATCCGTAAATATTCGCCAGTCCGCGCGCATCCGCTCCGTGCATATCGAGCATACTGAACCCGGGCGTATCGATAATATAAGTGCCTCGGCGCAAGCGCACTATTTCGGCGCGCGTGGTCGTATTCTTCCCTCTGCCTATAGCCGACAAATCGCCCGTTTCGCGGCTCAGTCCGGTAAGAGCGTTGACAAGGCTGGATTTCCCTACGGCGGACTGCCCTGCCAATGCCGACAGTTTGCCGAACAGTATTTTTTCAAGCGCCCTGACGTCGCGCCCGGCCGCGCTGCACGATATGACGCCGTCGGCAAAATCTCCGTACTGCGCAGTCACTTCGTCCAGATCGAAAGGGATATCGTTTTTGTTTACGCATATCACCGGGGAAATTCCGGCGAGCCGGCAGTTGACGACCAATTTATCAGCAGTGATAAAATCAGGCTCGGGATGCGGTGCGACAACTATAATCACCGTATCGACGTTGGCCACCGCCGGACGTATCAGAAAATTTTTTCTCGGCAAAACGCTCTCTATCACCGGATTGTCGTCCGCGCTTACGGTAACGAAATCGCCCACGCGTATATCGGTGGTCTTTCGTATGCTTTTGCGCGCTCTCAGGTTATATTCCGCGGTCCCGTCGTCAATCGTGAAAATATCGGAATCAATTCTGACGACTCTGAATTTGCGTACTTCGTCTGACATACTAATCATTATACAGGCGACGTCTCCTCAATTGTCCGCAGGCGCCTTCGATATCCGCCCCCATCGACCGGCGGACGGTCACGCTTACGCCGGCTTTTTCTATCCTGTCGCGAAAACGCTCCGCTTCCGCTGCGGTGCATCCGGTCACGTCCTTTTCCCTGACTTTATTGAGCATTATAAGATTGACGTGAGAGCTGTATCCCGAAGTTATTTCGGCAAGTCTCTTCACGTCGAAATAACTCATATTGTCTTTAATGAGAGCATACTCGTAAATAATGCGACGGCCGGTCTTTTCGAAATAATATTTTGCGGCGCGCACTATGTCCGCTATCGAATATTTATTAGCAACCGGCATAATCTTACGCCTGTTTTCATCGGTAGTCGCGTGAAGAGAAACGGATAAAGTAACCGTAAATCCGTCGTCGGCAAGCCTGTAAATGCCGTCGCACAGTCCGCAAGTGGACAGCGAAATATTTCTCTGCCCCAGTCCGACTCCTTCGCGGCTGTTGATAAGCCGAATAAATTTAGCGGTATTGTCGTAGTTATCCAGCGGTTCGCCGCTGCCCATAAGCACCACATTGTCAAGACGCTTACCCGTATATACTGCGGCCTGTACCGCTTCGGCCAGTATTTCACCGGCGGTAAGATCTCTTATCTTTCCGTCTATGCCGGAGGCGCAAAAAGCGCAGCCCATACGGCACCCCACTTGCGTGGATAGACACGCCGTATTGCCGTAATTATGCGGCATAAAAACGCCTTCTACGATATTGCCGTCGTGCAGCGCGAACAAAAATTTCTTCGAGCCGTCCTTAGACTCAAGACAATCGTCAATGCGCACAGGCTCCGTAACAAAACGTTCGATCAGTTTCGATCTCAGTGTCTTGGGGAGATCCGTCATATCGGATACGCCGACTCCGGCGGCCAGTTTTGAAAAAATCTGGACTGCCCTGTAAGACGGCTCGTCCATATCCGCAAGCATCGTCTTAAGCTCGGCAATATCGTAATCCTGGAGTACTTCGTGTGACATACTATACTTTTTTTCTCCTGAAAGCAACGGCAAAGAACCCGTCTGTACCGTCATAAGGAAACAATTTAAGCGCTCCGTCTGTCACATGACCGTAAGGAAAAACGGGTGTGAAAATTTCGAAATCCCCGTCTTTAAGGAACCTTCCGACCACGTCCTCGTTTTCTTCGCGCAGCAAAGTGCAAGTAGAATAGCACAGCGTACCGCCTTCGGCGACGTATTGAGACGAAACGCGCAGAATTCGGTACTGCAGCGCGCTCAGCTCAGACATCGACGAAAGCGAGCGGTTCAAAGCTATGTCCGGCTTGGAATTAAGCACGCCCAATCCGCTGCACGGCACGTCGCAAACAACCAGATCGAAAGCGTTTTTCCACTCGTCGCGCAAAACACAAGCATCGTTGCGCACCGTTTTAATATCCGCTCCCATTCTGGCAGCATACTTTTCTATCAGTTTTATTCTGTGCTCGTATTTGTCGGATGCGACGATGTCAAACTCGCCCGCCTCAGACATATAGACGGCTTTTCCGCCCGGCGCCGAGCATACGTCGAGGATTCGTCCCCGACCGCGTCCCAATGCGGCCAGATAATACTCAGCGGCAAGCGAGGACGCCAACGACTGAGGTGTAAAATAGCTTTGAGGCAGCTGTTTCATTGTATTATGCGTGACATAATACCCTATTTTGCACGAATCCGGTCTGTAATCGTTAAGTTTTATGAGTTTTTCCGAAAATTCTTCGTCTGAAACAAGCCGCTTATTCCGTCTTATGTGTGTGCCTTCGTATGGCTTGGCGCACAGAATTTTCATTGCCGTATCAAACCCGTACTCTTCACACAGCCTGTCGGTCAGCCACACCGGCGCCCCTGACTGCACCGAGAGATACACTCCGTCGGGAACGGTTCCGCGAGCTGGAAATTGAAAGTCGGCGAACCGCCTCAGCACTGCGTTAACAAAGCCGCACGCTCCTCCCTTGCCCAGTTTTTTGGCCAGATTGACGGTTTTATCTATTGCCGCGTAACGGGGAACGTCCATATATTTAAGCATATACATTCCCATTCTGATAACGATACCGACGGTCTGCTTGGGCGATTTCGAACACAGCTTATTAAGCGCATACGAAAAAGCGGCGTCCTTCTCCAATACGCCGTAAAACAGTCTGGATATATACGCTCTGTCGCGTTCGTCGGCAATATTTTTAAGGATATCGTCCAGCACTATCCCCGAATAGCCTCCGCGATAGACGCGCAGCAAAGCTTCGTATGTCGTCTTTTCCCTATCCATCAGCTATTGTCGGCCGGCGCTTCGAGCTTCAGTCCGTCGGCAGGATGTCCTGCAAGAAATTCGGCGGCGCTCATCGCCCTCTTACCGGGCAGCTGAAGTACCTCGAGCCGCAGCGACCGCTCGCCGCACGCCACATACAATTCTTTTCCGTTACGCGTCAATACTCCCGGAACACCGGAACGGTTCGTCACCGAACAGGAGTATATTTTAAGCATCTCACCGCCTATACCGGTATAAGCCACCGGCCAAGGATTAAACGCGCGTACTTTATTGTAAAGCTCATCCGCCGGACGCGAAAAATCCAGCAGTCCGTCGCTCTTGACTATCTTTTTACAGTATGTCGCTTCCGATTCGTTCTGCTTTACGGGGACGCACTTTCCGCAGGCTATTTCATCAACGGTTTCGACAAGCTCTTTCGCGCCCAATTCGGCAAGTCTTGCCGACAATTCGCCGGCGGTCTCTTTTTCTCCTATCGGCGTAACGGCACGACGGAGTATATCTCCGCAGTCAAGTCCGCGTTCGGTCTGCATTATGGTAACGCCCGTTTGCTTAAGACCGTCGGCAATTGCCCACTGAATCGGCGAGCTTCCGCGGTATTTAGGCAGCAGCGAAGCATGGACGTTTATAACACCGTGTGCCGGCACATCCAGGACTTGCTGCGTGAGAATCTGCCCGTATGCCGCCGTCACCATGAGATCGGGAGCGAGCGAGCGCAGAAACTCCGCATTGTCTCCGATACGTTCAAACGAGAAAAACGGTATTCCGAGTGCCTCCGCTTCGGCATGAACCGGCGTAGGTACAAGCTGTCCGCGTCTGTTCCTTGCCCTGTCAGGCTGGGCGACAGCCGCTATAATACGGTGTCCGGACTCATGCAGCGCCTTAAGAGAAGGGACGGCAAAATCCGGAGTGCCGAGAAATATTATCTTCATTTTTTTCATTCCCTGTCGATCATTTTATCCACGAACAGAATACCGTCCAAATGGTCCATTTCATGCGAGAACGCGACTGCCGTAAAATCGCTCACCTTATATCGGACGGCCTGTCCGTAACGGTTCTTGCAATCTACTACCAGCTTTTTGGGACGCTCGACTTCGCCGCCTATGCCGGGAACGCTCAGGCAGCCTTCCTTGCCGATCTGGCTGCCGGACGCTTTTACAATAACGGGGTTTATCAGTTCGTACACCGTTTTGCCGTCTACGCATACGATGCACGCGCGCTTAAGTATTCCCACCTGAGGGGCGGCAATACCTACTCCGTCGTTTTTCACCATCGTTTCGTACATATCGTCGAGCAATTGACAGAGACTGTCGTTAAATTCGGTTACTTCCCTTGATTTCTGTCTGAGCAGCTCGTCGCCCATTTTAACTATGTTTCTTATTGCCACCGCAGTTATTCCTCCGCGCCAAAAAAATGTATAAATTCATTTTGTATGAGTTTATTTGAAGTAACATTATCTGAGATCGTTAGGATTAATCTCCACAAAGCAGGTAACTTTTGCGCTAGCCGCCCGGTCAGCCGCATCAAAAATTTTACGTTTTGTATCATCGGCGCCGGCCTTCAGCCGCGTTATGACCTGCATACGATATACGTTCTGTTTCTTCTTTACGGGGGATCGCATTACCCCGAGATATATGAAATCGTCATTATCGGACGAAAGCGCCTTAATCTCGTCGCCCAGTATTTTAAGCGCCTTAAGCGCAGCCGACTCGTCCTCCGACCCGACAAGTACGCGCACTATATCGGTAAAAGGCGGATATTTGGTGATCTCGCGCAGATTAATCTCTTTACGGTAAAAACCTTCGTAATCATTAGCGGTTGCAAACTTATAGACATAATGATTGGGCGTGTATGTCTGCAATACCACTTTACCCGGCTTAACGTCGCGGCCGGCGCGTCCGGAGACCTGCGTTATCAGCTGATAAGTACGTTCGGCGCTGCGGTAATCGGCAAAGTGCAGGCTCATATCCGCATCCAGTATTCCCACAAGCGTCACGTCGGGAAAATCATGCCCTTTGGCTATCATCTGCGTACCGACGAGTATTTGCGCGCGTTTTGCGGCAAATTCGCCGAGAATACGAAAATGCGCGTCCTTGCCTTGAGTAGTGTCGTTATCCATTCGCAGAACGTTGACGTCGGGAAACATTTCCTTTAGCGTTTCGGCAACTTTCTGCGTTCCCATAAAGCCGTGCTTTATATGGGGGCTTCCGCACTCGGGACATACGTCCAGCATCGAATAGCGGTTGTTACAGTAATGGCATTTCAGTACGTTTTCATCCTTGTGATAGACGAGCGACACGTCGCATTGTTCGCACTTTGCGACATATCCGCAGCTTCGGCACATGACGTATGAAGCGTACCCGCGGCGGTTGAGAAACAGTATGGCCTGGTTCCCGCTTCTTATACATTCCTCGAGAGCCGAGCTCAGCGCTCCCGACATGAAACCGGGATTTCCGCTTCTCAGCTCTTTGCGCATATCTACTATTTCTATCTCGGGTAATGGGCGCTTATTTACGCGGTTTTTAAGCGTAACCAACGTATACTCACCCTTTTCCGCCTTGTAGTAGCTTTCAACCGACGGAGTGGCGCTGCCCAATACCAGATTGCATTTGTTATATGCAGCGCGGAATTTTGCTATCTCGTGAGTCGGATATCTGGGGTTGCGCTCTGACAGGTAGCTTGAGTCGTGTTCCTCGTCTATAATGATCACGCCAAGGTTTTTAAGCGGAGCGAAAACCGCCGAGCGCGCGCCTACCGCGACAGAAGCCTCGCCCGTAATCAGGCGCCGCCACTCGTCGAACCGCTCGCCGTCCGACAGTCCGCTATGCAGAATGGCCACGCTTTCTCCGAAACGGTGCCTGAAATTTTTAAGAACCTGCGGAGTAAGCGAAATTTCGGGAACGAGCATTATCGCGCTTTTGCCTGCAGAAATGGCCGCCGATATACATCTCATATAAATTTCGGTCTTGCCGCTTCCGGTCACCCCGTGCAGCAGAAAAATGCCCTTGCCGTCGGTTATCCTCTTTGTCGCCGCTTCCTGTTCGTCGGTAAGCTGCACTTCGCTGCCCGAACATTCCATATATTTGTACGGCGTGCGCATCACTTCCACTTCTTCAACCGATACTATGCCTCGCATAATAAGGTTTTTGAGCGCTGAAGCGGAGAAATCCCTGTTCAGTTCGGAGACGGATACGCTGCCGTTATCGGCGATATATCTGAACACCTCCAACTGCGCTTTTGCCGATGATCGTATAAACTGACTTTCGTCTCTGTCGGCAAACTCGGGATTGACGGAGACGAACTCCTTTACGAGCGCTTTCACCCGACCGCCGCGCATTTGCGCCGGAATGAATAATTTAAGCACGTCGGCAAGCCTCAGATGGTAGTTGTCCGCCATAAAGCGCATTAAAGCAAGCATTTCCGGCAGAATTGCCGGAAACGGATCCAAAACGTCGTTTATTTCTTTCAGTTTGTCTTCGGGATAATCGGTAGTTTCCTTGACGTTGACAACATATCCCTCTACCGATCGCTTTCCGAACGGCACGGACACGCGGTACCCCGCGGTAACGTCGCTGCGACCGAGCTTGTAATCGAATATCCTGTCGACTTCGGAGTTGCTTATATCGACGATGACCTCGGCTATCATATTGTCTTTAACGACGCCAGTTTGTCAAGAATCAAGTCGGCCAGCTCGGTTTTTTTCATGACGGAAATGTCCTCGGCTCCCGAGGCGGTGATGAAGGTTACGATATTTGTATCGCAGTCGAATCCGGCTCCGGCCTGCGTGACGTCGTTTGCGATAACGAGATCGGCGTTCTTTTTTATCAGCTTATTGCGCGCGTTAGTCTTGAGGTTTTCGGTCTCGGCGGCAAAAACAGCAAGCTTCGCCTTGCCTTTTATCGCTCCCACTGCTGCGGCTATATCAGGATTTTTGACCAGCTTTAACGTAAGCGAATCGGATTTAATCTTATTTTCCGCCGCTTTCTCGACTCTGTAATCGGCAGGCGCAGCCGCTTTTATTATATAATCGCACCGGCTTAAGTTAGCCATTACGGCGTCATACATTTCCGCCGTAGTGTTGACTTTTACGCGCTCGACCTTTTCCGACGGTTCGACGCGCATATTGGCCTCGACAAGAATGACGTCGGCGCCGCGGCGCGCTGCGGCGTCGGCAATCGCGCAGCCCATTTTTCCGCTCGAACGGTTGGTTATATAGCGCACAGGATCTATGTCCTCGCGCGTGGCTCCGGCGGTCACCAGTACGGTTTTTCCCTCATAATCGCGCTTGGGAAAAAGTTTCTCTTCAATAGCGGCGACTATCTCTTCCGGCTCCGCCATACGTCCGGCGCCTACCTCTCCGCAAGCCAGCCGTCCGGCTCCGCCGTAAACGAACGAGTAGCCGCGCTCTCTTAGCTTGTTCTCGTTCTCTCTGTAAGCCGCAGAGTCAAACATCGCGGTATTCATAGCCGGAGCGAGTATAACGGGACATTGCGCCGCAAAAAGCGTCGTAGACAAAAAATCGTCGGCGATGCCCGAAGCGAGCTTGCCGGTCATATTAAGCGTACACGGCGCCACAACAAAAAGGTCGGCTCGGCGCGCAAAGGAAATATGCTCGACCTCCCACTCGAAGTCGCGCTTCCACATATCGTCCACGACGCGATGCCCCGAAAGCGTTTCAAACGTCAGTCTGGAAACGAATTTACAGGCGTTCTGCGTCATGGCGACGTAAACCTCGGCGCCGCGCTTTTTCAGCATACTTACGACGTAGCAGGTCTTATAAGCCGCTATGCCTCCGGTAACGCCGACCGCGATTGTCTTGCCGGCAAGATTCAATCGTCTTCTCCTCCGCCGACCGTTACTTTGCCCTCGTAAATCTCCTTGGCGGCATAAGAAATGGCGCGTTCGGCCGAGTTGTCCATAAGATCGTTCTTTTTGTCGAGCAGATAGCGCGCGCGTTCTGTCACCAGACTGACGAGCGCGTATTTGCATCCCACTTCTTCAACCAGTTTATCGATAGGCGGATCGATCATCATAATGCTACAAATCTCCTTAACAGTTATTTTTTGAGCAGCAGTTCGTTTACTCTTGCTTCGTTGCGGAACATCCTCGCTTTTTCGGCGTCAATAATCGCCGCCACCTGAAGCGCGGCGCTGTCCGCGTCGTCGTTGAAAACGATATAGTCAAAATCCCGATACTCTCCCAGCTCGCGCCTGGCGTTGCCGAGACGCGTGTTTATGCTGTCCTCAGTCTCCGTATTGCGTGAACGCAGTCTATGTTCGAGATCGGCGAACGTGGGCGTCATAATGAATATGGAAACGCACTCGGGATATTTTGCCCTTATCTGCTTATTGCCGTAAGTATCTATTTCGAACATCACGTCGTTTCCGGCGGCAAGCATTTCGAAAACGTGCGCTTTGGGCGTTCCGTAATAATTGCTGTATACCGATGCAGTCTCCAAAAAAGCGCCTTCGGCGATCATTTTCTGATAATCCTCGATCGTGCGGAAGTAGTAATGTACGCCTTCCACCTCGTTAGGTCTGGGCGCGCGGGTTGTTACCGAAATCGACTTTCTGATTTCGGGGCGCAGAGCGAGCACTTTATTGTAAATGGTCCCTTTCCCTGCTCCGGAAGGGCCGGAAATCACTATCAGCAATCCTTTTTCCGTATTCATCATATGTTACTCCACATTCCTTATTTGCTCTTTTACCTTTTCCAGCTCGTTCTTCATTTCGATAACTGTCGACGTGAGCTCGGAATCGTTCGATTTACTTCCCATAGTATTTATTTCGCGGTTCATTTCCTGCGAAATAAAGTCAAGCTTTCTTCCTTGCGGCCCGTCGGCAGTCAGACACGCGTTAAACTGCGCTATATGCGACTTGAGTCTGTTGATTTCCTCGTTTATATCGGCCTTGTCGGCAAAGAATGCCGTCTCGTTCAGAAGCCGCGCTTCGTCGATCTGAACTCCGGCAAGAATTTCGGAGATACGGGCTTTCATCCTTTCCCGATACTCTTCAACGACTGCGGGAGCGCGCAGCTCGGCTTTTTCAAGCATGGACGCTATATTCCCTACAAGACGTTTGAGATCATCGCGCACGGCGGCGCCTTCCGTCTCGCGCATCGCATTGAGCGCTGCAACCGCTTGAGACAGCGCTTTTTCGGTCAGTCTGCGCACAAGCTGCGGATCCTCGGCGACCGCTTCCGGTCTGACCACTTCGGGCGCGCGCATCAGATGTGAAATTTCATACGCTCCGGGCAGGTCTTTTCCTATGGTCTTCGACAGCTCGGCCGCGGCGCGCACATACTCCGCCGCCAAAGCAGCGTCCACTCTGACCTTATATTCGCCGGCGCTGTTTTCGTAATTGGCAAACAGATCGACCGTACCTCGGCTCAGCTTGCTCTGCAATACCGATCGTATTATATCCTCGCATCCGAGCAATGCTTTGGGAATACGCGAAGGTAATTCCAGAAACCTGTTGTTTACCGTCCGCAGCTCGATCGTAAGTGTCCTCTCGTTTTCGGAGGCGACTCCTTTTCCGTATCCGGTCATGCTTTTCATTTTACGCCTCCGTCAAAATAGTCGTACAGTGCGTCCCTTTTTACCTTAACGTCATCGTCGCCGCCGCCGATGAACCTGACTCGTCCGTCGGTTACGACGCCTATTTCGCAGGCGTCTATCCCCGCCCTGGCAAGCGCCGAGAGCGCGGCGGTCATATCGTCCGCGGCAAACAGCATAGAGCCGCTCGAAAGCAGCCGCGTGATGTCCACACCGGTCTCTTTGCAAAAATCAGCGGCTTCGGCGTCAATCGGCAGTTTATCGGCGAATATGTCCGCGCCGAGACCTCTTGGTGTCACAACCTCCGCAACCGCGCCCAGCACGCCGCCCTCGGTGATATCGTGCATCATGGTAACGCCGGGCAATGCCGACAGCACGCGGCTTTCGGGCAGAACGCTAAGGCTTTTCGAGTATCGTTCGTACAACGGCGAATCGGTGCGGTTAAGCGCCTCCAGCAGCACCGTGACGCCTTCCATGCCCAGACGCTTGGTCACGCCGAGCGCGTTACCCTTTCTTATCGCCGACTTGGAAAGCAGCCTTTTGCAAAAGCCCACGGCGGTAGCCGATACCACGGCTCTGGTAACGCAATCGGAAAACTCGGTATGCCCTCCTGCTATTTCCACCCCGACTTCGGCCGCGGCTGAGCTTGCCGCCGTTACTATTCTGCCTATATCCTCAGGCGGATAGTCGGGCGGAACTATCACAGTGAGCATCATGGCGACCGGCTTTCCTCCGTTAGCGGCAATATCGTTGGTGTTTACCGATACCGCCAACCGTCCCAAGGACTCGGGACTCATTGCCGCTGTAATCGGATCGGACGAAACCACTATCGTCCCCGAACCCTTTATCGCCGCGCAGTCTTCGCCTTCCGCCGCCGAAAGGATAACCTCTCCTCGCAGCTTCTTAAGACGGCTCAGTACATAATTCTCAAGTTCGGTTGTGGACAGCTTGCCTGATCTCATATATTAATTATATCACATAGTCCGCGCGATTTCAAGTGTTTAACAAGTCAATAAACTCGTTCTCTCCTATTATTTTAATGCCGAGTTTTGAGGCTTTGTCCAGTTTGGAGCCGGCCGCCTCGCCGGCTATAACCATATCGGTCTCTTTTGTGACCGACGACTGAACCGTTCCTCCCCGCTTTTCTATCTCCGCGGCCGCCTGAGAACGCGTGTAAGCGGCAAGCGAGCCGGTAAGCACTACCTTGAGGCCGGAGAACGTTCCGCCGTTATCAAAGGCGCTTTCGTAAACGGGAGAAATTCCTATAGCTTTAAGCCGCTCGACAAAATCTCGGTGCTCTCTGAAGTAATTTACCACCGAGCCGGCTATAACCTCGCCTACGGACGGAATAGCCGCGAGCGTTTGGGCGTCGGCAGCCATGAGCGCGTCTATGTTGCGGAAGCGCTCGGCAAGGTCGCGGGCGGTCTTCTTCCCTATGTTCGGTATACCCAGAGCGTTAATAAAATGCGGCAGATCGGCGCCGCGGCTTTTTTCGACCGCTTTTAAAAAATTTTCCGTTTTGCGGTCTTTGAACCCTTCAAGCTCCGCAAGGTCCTCGGCGCGCAGGCTGTAAAGGCTGTCGGCTGAAGTGATTCCCAGCTTATCGTGCAGCTGTCTGACCGTTTTCTCGCTTATGCCTTCTATGTCCATGCAGTCTTTTGACGCAAAATGCTCTATACGTCCGCATATCTGCGGCATACAGCCGTTCTCGTTGGGACAGAACAGGTGCGCTCCTATCTCCTCCACCGGAGTGCCGCACGCAGGACACCTTTCGGGCCTGAGTATCTCGTCGCCGCCCGTACCTGTCACAGCGCCCAGTATCTCTGGAATTACGTCGTTGCTTCTTCGGATAAATACTCTTGAGCCTTTCCGCACCTTTTTGCGCTGAATATCCGAATAATTATTCAACGTGGCTTTGGAAATAGTCGCGCCGCACAGCTCGACCGGCTCCAGAAGCCCGAGCGGAGTCAGCTTGCCGGTGCGACCGACCTGCCATACGACGTCGCGTAAAACGGTTGTCGTTTCTTCGGCTTCGAACTTGTACGCTATCGCCCAGCGTGGAAATTTGTCCGTATATCCGAGCTGCGCCCGCAAAGAAAAGTCGTCGACTTTTATCACCATTCCGTCTATGAGAAAATCCAGAGCGTTCCTGTCGACGCTTTCGATTCGGGCGATAATCTCCTCGATGCTGTCGGTTCTGTCCAGTCTGTCGGTTTTGAAACGGTTCTTCTTAAGAAACGCGATGCACTCCGTCTGGCTCGCTAAACCGGCGTCGGGCGCGAAGTTGACGTTGTAAAATATAATGTCGAGGTTGCGCGACGCCGTAACTTTGGGATCGAGATTCCTTATCGCGCCGGCAACGCCGTTGCGCGCGTTTTTAAGCGGTTCGGCCGCACGCTCGTTATACTCTTTAAGCGCGGACAGCCGCATAATGCCCTCGCCCTGCGCTTCAAGCTTGCCCATATAGGGTATTCTGAAAGGTATGGACTTGATCGTCCGCACCTGCTCGGTTACGTCTTCGCCCGTTTCCCCGTTGCCACGGGTCGCCGCCGAGAGAAAAAGTCCGTTTTCGTAAGTAAGGCACAGCGTAAGCCCGTCCAGTTTGTATTCAAGCGTATAAAAAACTTTACCGCCTGCCGCTTTTCTTATCTTCTCGTTCCATGCGCGCAGTTCGTCGAAAGAATTGCATTTGTCGAGGCTGTAAAGCCTGTTTATATGCTTATGCTGTCCGAACAGTTTTACCGGTTCCCCGCCCACCCGCTTTGTAGGCGAATCGGGCAGAACGTTGCCTGTCGCGCGCTCAAGCCGGACGAGCTCGTCATAAAGCGCGTCGTACTCCTTATCCGATACTTCGGGATCGTCCAGAACGTAATATCTGTAGGCGTACTCGTTGAGTAAGTCCACCAATTCGCGCATCCTGTTCATACATCCTCCTGCCCGATTACCTCTAAAGGAGCAAAATCGAGCGCCAAAGTCATTTTTCCGGTAGCATCGAAATCTATTTCGGCATACATGTTGCCGCCTATGGCGTCAGATAGCCGCAGTACCGTTCCCTCGCCGAAGCGGCGGTGTCTTACCCTCGTGCCCGGTATAAAAGCCGTCGTATCCTTTCTTACCGGCTGCTGCTTGGCGGCTGGAACATACCCGACTGCGGGAATCGGCGGCTGTGACCGCACCTCGGTAAGCACAGATCTCCTTACCGCTCCGGCAGCGGCCGCCGAAGGCTGCGTTTTGGGCAGCGAAAAGCCCATTTCCTCAATAAACCGGCTGGGCACGCAATACTTGCGCGATCCGTACATAAATCTCGAGTTGGAGTAAGAAATAAAAAGCTTCTTTTCTGCGCGCGTCGCCGCCACATACATAAGTCTGCGCTCCTCCTCTAGCTGCATGGGGTCGTCCAGACTGCGGGATATGGGAAACATTCCGTCCTCCAAGCCCACTACAAAAACCGTATTGAACTCCAGGCCTTTGGCGCTGTGAACGGTGGCAATGGTGACGCAGTCGCTGTCATCCATTTCGTCGGTATCCGAGTAAAGCGTTATCATCTGCAGATAATCCGAAAGCTTTGCTTCAGGATTGACCTCGCAGAACTGCTTCATCGCCGCGATCAGCGCGCTGATGTTTTGCTTGCGGCTGTAATTGTCCTCGTTATCTTCGCCGAAAACCTCTTTAAGATTGAGCATCCTGACAAGATATTTGGTAAGCTCTGCCACATTGAGCACTTCGCTCTGCGCGGCAAGGCATTTAAGCACCGCAGAGAGCGGCGCCGCCTTTCTGACGATGGCCGCGGGCAATTCGGCATTCTTGTCGGCTTCGACTACCGTCTCGTACAATGTCTGTCCGTTAAGCAGCGAATAGTTGCGAAGCTGCGCGACGGCTCCGTCGCCCAGACCGCGCTTGGGAAAGTTGATTATGCGCAGCAGCGCCTCCTCGTCGTCCGGATTTTCGGTCACGGACAGATAAGCCAGAATATCCTTTATTTCCTTGCGCTCGTAAAATTTGAATCCGCCGTATATTTTATGCGGAATATTGTACGCGAGCATACGCTCCTCGAACGCGCGTGACAGCGCGTTTACGCGCATGAGCACGGCGAAATCGGAAAATGCGCGTCCCGCGCTCTTCATGCGCATAA
>CASFJH010000091.1 GCA_949294845.1 uncultured Bacillota bacterium
TGTTTGTTAGTAGGAATTGATATTCCTACTAAATAAAGATTGTAAAGCGGTCTGATCGGAGGAAAGATGGAAGAGAATGTCGGCAGTTTTGCCGCGAAAACGGCAAAGGCCAAAGGGTCAAAGAAACGGAACGAACTTATATTTCTTATTGCGATTCTGACCGTACCGACGATCAGCTGGCTTGTCTTTTGGCTGTACGTCAATCTCAGTTCTTTTATGCTGGCGTTCCAGACGCAGACGGGGGAGTGGAGTTTATTCAATTTTAAAATGTTCTGGCAGTCCTTCACCAACCCTTACGGCAGCACTGTAGGACGCGCCATAATAAACACCGTAAAATACTGGGCGGTAAGCATAGGCGTCAATTTTCCGCTGTCGGTATTCATCGCGTACTTCCTTTTCAAGAAGATAAGATTCTATAAGTTTTTCCGCATTATGTTCTTTCTGCCCTCAATAATTACGGGCATTATTCTTGTCAGCGTTTACACTATGACCATTTCGCCCAACGGCATACTGGATATGATTCTTAAAGCCTTCGGCGGATCGGTTCCCGAGTGGGGATATCTCAACGACGAAGCAACGGCGACCAACGCGATACTCGTATACTGCGCGTGGACGGGATTCGGCAGCAACGTTATTCTGATAGGCAGCGCCATGGCGCGCGTGCCCGATTCGGTGCTCGAAGCGGCCAAACTGGACGGCTGCAAGCCTTTGAGGGAGATACTTCAGATAATATTGCCGCTGATATGGCCCACGCTGTCCACTATAATATTGCTTTCCCTTACCGGACTGTTTTCCGCAAGCGGTCCTATACTGCTGTTCGCGCCCGACGGTCACGCCGGAACGACTACTCTCAGCTACTGGATATTCAAGCAGGTTTACGGCTCAGGCGAGTTCGGCCAGGCGGGCGGCACTCAGAACTACGGCCTCGTGAGCGCGACGGGACTCGTATTTACGGTGATATGGGTGCCGGTGATACTGTTTGTCCGCTGGCTTATGGAAAAAGTTCCTGCGGTGGAGTACTGATATGGAAACGAAAACGATTATGTTCGAAAAAAAGAGAAAAAAGCTTTTCGCCGGAGGAATCACAACGCAGAAAGTGGTTTTTGCGATAGTTTTCGTTTTATTCATGCTGTACGCGCTTTCCATGATCATACCGTTTTTTATTCTGGTGTCGTACAGCTTCGAGGATAAAATCATTTACGAGATCAATCTCGGCAAACCGTTTAAGTTTCCGGATAAACTCGTTTTCGATAACTATGTGTACGCTTTCAGCGAGCTCAATTACCGCGACACCAACTTTTTCGGAATGTTCTTCAACAGTCTGTGGTACACGGCTATTTCCACGCTCGGCCCACTTATGGCGAACATATGCGTTGGATACGCAGTTTCCAAATATAAGTTCAAAGCGCGAAACTTATATTACGGCGTGCTGATTTTCTGCATGACGGTGCCTATTATAGGAACGACGGGAGCCACGCTCCAGTTGTATTCCGATCTCGGCTTGTACAATACGGGTCCGCTGCTGCACTTAGTCACGCATCTGGGCGCCGGCGGCATAGGTTTTCTCGTCATTTACGCGTTTTACAAAAACGTTTCGTGGGAGTATGCCGAAGCGGCGTTTATTGACGGAGCCGGACACTTTACCGTATTCTTCAGGATAATGATCCCCATGGCGATTCCGGCTATGGGCGCGCTTGCGCTTATTAACGGCATAGCCGCATGGAATATTTATATGGACGTGCTGCTGTACAACCCCGACTGGCCTACGCTAGCAAGCGGTCTTTACGGACTGTCCCGCACGCTGCCGCGGCTGGGCAATACGCCGGCTTATTATGCGGCGCTTGTTATCGCGCTTATTCCCATACTGGTCATATTCTGTATATTCTCAGACAAAATAATGCAAAATTTTTCGATCGGCGGACTGAAGGGCTGATCAAAGGAACAAGGTGGTGCTTTTATGAAAAAAATCGTTACCGTATTGCTTTCCGCAGTTTTGGTTTTCGGCGTTTTTACCGGATGTAAGGATAAGATAGATCCCAATGATCCGCAGAAGCTTGAAATCTATATTTACAACGCGGGTTATGACTATAAATGGTGTCAGGAGATACTTGACGCGTTTACGCAGGAAGATTGGGTCAAGGAGAAGTACCCCGATCTCAAGGTCAATCTGGAAAAGGATGAGCTTGCCAGCCACGCGCAGGAATTGCTTACCGCCTCAAAAAAGGTCAACAAGTACGATATAGTCATGGGAACGGGACTCGAAAGTCTGCTCGGCCCCGATTCCAACGTGCTCGATCTTACCGAGGTCGTTTATAACAGCGACGTTCCGGGCGAAGAGGGAGTAAAGTTCAAAGACAAAATGATTCCCGGATATCTGTCTTCGGCAAGATATATCGACCGCGGAGATACGGTTTCCGAGCCTAAATATTATCAGGTCAACTGGGCAAGCGGTATGACCGGTATTATATATAACGAAACCAAGCTGGAAGCGCTCGGCTTCGAAGTGCCCAATACGACCGACGACCTGATTGAAATAATGACGGACGTCAAGGCGCTTAACGGCTCCAATCCGGCTTACACCGAGACGACGTCTTTCGCCACTTACGGAGCCTCGGCCTACGCCAATTATCTGTATTACACATGGTGGGCGCAGTACGAGACCTCGGCCGAATACGTCAACTTCTATAACGGCGTTGATTCGCAGACCGAATCGCGTTCTCCGGCGGTCTTTCATCAGAAAGGTCTGCTCGAAGCGCTTTCGGTGCTCGAGGACATCATGTACAAGGATAACGGACTTGTCTGGATCAACCCCAACACCGGTCGCGAAGCTTACCGCGAGACGCAGAACCGCGTACAGCTGGGCGACGCTCTCTTTATGGCGAACGGCGACTGGGTGGACAGCGAGCTGAAGGATTTCCGCGAAGGACTTGTTTCAGTAAACGGATCGGCCGATACCGTAAAGCTTATGCGCACTCCGGTTATCAGTTCGATAATTACTAAAACGGATACTATCCCCGACGACGCGACGCTGTCGGCAGTGGTTGCGGCGATAGACGCAGGCGAGGACGGATACGGCGAAGTGAGCGCCGAAGATTTTGCGCTTATCAAA